>NZ_RXXX01000001.1:0-160603 GCF_011006755.1 Anoxybacillus sp. MB8 | reverse complement strand
AAAAAGCTTCGTGTCTTTGTGAAGCCAACCGTTCTCATTATTGATGAAATGGGGTATCTAAAACTGGACCCGAACAGCGCTCATTACTTATTTCAAGTGATCGCCCGGCGGTACGAGCATGCCCCGATTATCCTCACCTCCAACAAAAGCTTTAGGGAATGGGGAGAAATCGTGGGAGACTCGGTTTTGGCGACAGCGATGTTAGATCGATTACTGCATCATTCCATCATTTTCAACCTAAAGGGGGAAAGCTATCGATTACGGGAAAAAAGACTCCAACAAGAAAAACAGAAGGATCAATGAGGTCCTTCTGGGGAATTTTAAACCGGCGATTTTGGGAAAAAAATAATCGGCCTTGACAATTTACAAATTTTCATTCTACACAATGAAAAAAATAGGCTCAAAATTGACGATATGAGCCGACAATATAAAACAACAATTTTATTTGAATAGAGTGGGGGGCTATTTATATCTTTCAGAAATTTTTCGTCTGTCTATACGATGCGAGCTATTCCGTAAACAGACACATGATTTTTGCGAGACGATAATATATAATAAAGTAAATAATATGTTTTTGTAAGGGTGTGATTATATTTGAAAATAGCAGTATATTGTCGGGTAAGTACAGATACTGAAAATCAATTACACAGTTTAGAGAATCAGCAAAAGCATTACATACAGTATGCACAAGAAAAGGGCTATGAAATAGTAAAAATATATGCAGATGAAGGGCTTTCGGGTACAAACGTAAAACGAAAAGAGTTTTTAGCAATGATATATGATGCAGGATTAGACATTAAAAAAGATGAAGATGGCAAATATATTTTTTCTGTTTCAGACCGCAAACCAAAATTTGAGTACATTATTACGAAAGATGTCAGCCGCTTTGCTAGAAATGTAAATGCAATTGAAATTGCACAAATGTTGCGTGAAAAAGGGGTATATATTTTATTTGAAAATGTTGGGATTGATACAAAAGATGTAAACTATCGTTTTATGCTCAACATGTTTTTAAACTTTGCGGAGCATGAATCGGTAGACCGATCAAAAAAAGTACAATTTGGATTAAAGAGAAGAGCAAAAGAGGGTAAATATCATTTTAGCGAAAGAATGTTTGGCTATATTTACGACACTGAAAATAAATGTGTTCGTATTGTTGAAGAAGAAGCGGCAATAGTACGAGAAATTTATGAGATGTACACAAAGCAAAAAATAGGCTCAAGAAAAATAGCCGATATTTTAAACGAAAGAGGTATAAAAACGACACATGGTAAAATATTTACAGCCAGCAGGGTAACAACAATTTTAAAGAATGAACACTACACCGGAACAGTAACATTGAACAAATGGACAATTGGAGAAGTTACTTCTACAAATAGAAAACGAAAAACAAAAGATGAAAGCGAATGGATTAGAGTTGAAAATGCCATTCCTGCAATAATAGACCGTGAAACATGGGAAAAAGCACAACAAATAATGAATGAACGTTCACAAAAAATAGGCGTTCATAAGCGAGGATTAAAAACACCGATAGATGAATTTTCAAAAAAAATTGTATGCGGTAAATGCGGTTCAAATTATATCAGAAATGCTCAAACGCAAAACGGAAACAAATATTATTTCTATAATTGTGCAAATAGACGCAGAACAAAACAATGCGACAATAAAAGTGTATCACTTTTGAGATTAGAAAAGGGCATTCAATACTATATGAATAAGGGATTACACAAAGTTTTAAACAGAATGAAAGATGGTATGATTCAGGGATTGAAAGAAAAAATTTTAAAGCTAGAACAGAAAAAGGATAGGGCTAAACATGAACGAAAGAGCATTGAACAGCAGATTATCGAGAAAAAGAAAGAGATTGATTTATTGATTGAATCATTTTTAAAGCAAAAAGGTAGTGAAACAGTAGCAAAGATCATAGAGAAAAAGATTGAGCACTTAGAGAATGAGAGGCAAGCATTAGAACGTCAAAAACTAGAATATGATGATATAGAAATTGATAAAGAGATTGAACGGGCAAAGATGGAAATTGAGATTATAGAAGATATGTCAAAACGGAAAATATTCACACGTCAAGAAGTATTAGAGCGTATAGCATGTATTACAGTAGATGAAGAAGGGGAAATAGGCTATATTTTCGGGCTTACAGATTCATTTAAGCCGAATGTAGAAGAAGTGAGAGAATTTTTTACAGAGAATATGCTATAATTTATTGCTTTTGTATTTACAGACGACGCTTGGAAGCAAGCCTTACATTCGTGTGTACGTCAATCTGGATGATATTTTTGCTCAAGCGAAAGCATACATTGATGAACGCGCTCCAGAAATTACGCGCTTTGAAGCGGCTTGTACGTCCGATATTGTCGGCATCGATCATTTGACGCATGCTTTAAAAAAAACGATTGAATTTATTGGAGCGACGGAATACGGCCGACTTCGTTTTGTCACAAAATATGAACATGTGGATCATTTGCTTGATGCAAAGCATCATGGAAAAACACGCTTTCGTTTTAGCGTCAATTCACGGTATGTTATTCAAAACTTTGAACCGGGGACGTCCTCGTTTGACGCACGGTTAGAGGCGGCGCGAAAAGTGGCGCATGCTGGCTATCCGCTCGGATTTATCGTCGCTCCAATTTATATGCATGACGGTTGGGAAGAAGGATATTTTGAACTGTTTGAACGACTGAACACAAACTTGCAAGGCATCGACTTAACGAATTTAACGTTTGAATTAATTCAACATCGCTTCACTAAACCGGCGAAAACGGTTATTCAAAAACGATATCCGAAAACGAAGCTTGACCTTGATGAAACGAAACGAAAATATAAATGGGGACGATACGGCATCGGAAAATATGTGTATCGAGATGAAGAAGCGAATCGGCTAAATGACACGATTCGCTCCTATATTGCGCAATTTTTTCCCGAAGCGACGATTGAATATTTTACGTAAATAGTTGTCATGCTTGGTAAACATGTTATAATCATAATGATTGCGGATGTTTGTTTAGGAGGGGAACGTATGCCAACACCAAGCATGGAAGATTATATTGAACAAATTTATATATTGATCGAAGAAAAAGGATACGCTCGTGTATCAGATATTGCTGAAGCGTTATCTGTTCATCCCTCCTCTGTGACAAAAATGGTTCAAAAGCTTGATAAAGACGAATATTTAGTATATGAAAAATATCGCGGTCTTGTGCTCACTCCAAAAGGAAAAAAAATCGGGAAACGACTCGTGTATCGCCATGAGTTGCTTGAACAATTTATGCGTCTCATTGGTGTAGATGAAGAAAACATTTATCGCGATGTTGAGGGAATCGAACATCACTTAAGCTGGAATGCAATTGACCGCATCGGTGACTTAGTACAATACTTTGAGGAAGATCGGTCACGTCTTGAAGCGCTTCGCAACATTCAAAAGCAAAACGAGCAAGAACAGGCATAAACGCTTGTTCTTTTTTGTTTTTTTATGCTCAATCTCTCCCATTTTTCATACATATATGGCGAGGGAGGGAAGGGCATGGAGATTGACGGTGTATTTTCAGGCGGAGGGGTCAAAGGTTTTGCGTTAATCGGGGCATATGAGGCGATCGAGGAAAAAGGTTTTCGTTTTAAGCGGCTTGCTGGTACGAGCGCAGGAGCGCTCATTGCTTCGTTTATTGCATCGGGATTTACAAGCAAGGAAATCGTGGACATGATGGAAGAAATGAATTTAATGGACTTTCTCGATGAGCGACATACAATCATTCCGTATGCATGGTTAAAATGGCTCGTCCTTTATTGGAAAATGGGGTTATATAAAGGAGAAAAGCTTGAACGATGGATCGCCGAGCAGTTAAGTAAAAAAGGCGTGTACACGTTTGCTGATTTGCCACATGAACGATTGCGCGTCGTCGCTTCCGATTTAACGAATGGGACGATGCTTATTTTGCCAGATGATTTGCCGAAATACGGCATTGATCCTCTCCGCTTTTCCGTCGCAAAAGCAGTAAGAATGAGCGTCGGTATTCCTTATTTTTTTGAGCCTGTACGGTTAAAGACGGACGAAGGGAAGCATATTGTCGTTGATGGCGGCTTACTAAGCAATTTTCCGATTTTTTTATTTGATGAAGAACGGAAAAAGCGACCTGTTCTTGGCATCAAACTGAGCGCAAGACAAGCGCAAAAAGCAAAAAAGAAAATTAATAATGCCATTGATTTGTATGAAGCGTTGTTTCAAACGATGCGCGAGGCGCACGATGAACGATACATTTCACGTCGCCATGAAAAAAACATCATTTTCCTTCCTGTCAAACATGTCGTTGCCACCGATTTCTCAGTGACGGACGAAGAAAAAAAGAAGCTCATTTCGTTTGGAAAAGAGCGGACAGAACAATTTTTAAAAACGTGGACGTATTAAAAGAAAAAAATCGGGTTAAAAAGAGGCCCGATTTTTTTTCTTTCCTTTTTTCCCTTCAATGACTGTCAAATGAGTGGCGTGTTTTTTCTTTAAAGCGGTTGGGCGCGGTTGTTTTTTCGACGTCGGCTTCGTTTTTTGATGGTGGAGTTTTTTCGATTGTTTTACCGCTTTTTGATATGAACGACTAAAGCTTTGTCTTTGTATCCATTTATATATGCCATAAAAGACAGCTGCGACCAATCCGATGAGAAACACTTGTTTTAACAACTGCATCGGATCGTTCCATAGACGATAAGAAAAACCAAAAATAGCGAACACAATAAGCAAAGTGATAAGCGGGAATGGGCGCCGACGCAATCGATCCACCTCCTTTATCGTTACACCACTTCTTCTTGCTGTTTCGTCGCTTCTCCCTCTAACTCAAGCAAACGTTGAAATGATGCGATAGCTACTTCCACTTGATCATTAGTCGGTTCTTTCGTTGTTAATAGTTGTAGCCATAAACCAGGGTAGCCAAACCAACGCAACACAGGAACATGTCGTAACGCGTTTGTTATTTGTAATACTTCAAAAGATAATCCTAATACAACTGGAATGAGCGCTAGTCTGTTTAGCACGCGCACCCAAAGCGGTTCGGTCGGGACGAACATGTAAACGAATACGCCGATGATGACAGTAAATAAAATGAAGCTGCTCCCACAACGATAATGAAGACGAGACTGTTGTTGTACATGTTCAACCGTCAACGGTAAACCATTTTCGTAGGCATTAATTACTTTATGTTCCGCTCCGTGATATTGAAACAATCGTTTAACAAGTGGCGTAAGCGAAATAAAGTAAATATAACCTAAAAGTAAAAGAAGTTTAAAACATCCTTCTACAAGTATTTGTGCTGTATTCGATGGGAAAATCGGTCTCGTTAATTCAGCCAAAAATACAGGAATAAGGGTAAAAATAAATTTTCCGAATAGAAACGATAATACCCCAATGAGCGCAACACCTAAAATCATCGTCCATTTGGACGGGGGTTCAGCTTGCAACGTTTCATCTTCGGTCGGATCGAGGTCGTATCGTTCGCTTGAAAATTGTAAATGTTTCGATCCGTTTGCGCTTGCTTGAATAATGGCAAAAATGCCGCGAAGAAACGGAATTTTTTTAAATGAAGCAAGCGTTTTGTTTGTTTCGCGTGGAACGTGAAAATACTCAATCGAACCGTCTTTGCGGCGAATAGCTGTGACAGAATGATGGCGTCCAGCAAACATGACTCCTTCAATGACCGCTTGCCCACCATATACGTTTTTGCTCATAAGAAGACACCAACCTATTTTCTTTTTTCTTATATTCTACAAGAAAACGATAAAAACCTCTAGGTCGATGTATTGTTTGCATTTGTATTGTTGCCAAAAATGAGAAACGATACACATGAGATCCAACATTTTGGACAAGATAAAAAAGGAGGTGATGACTGTGCAAACAAAAACGAAACAAGATGCACAACTTGAACAAAACAAAAGAGAAAAACCAATGCCCGTTTTAGCAAAAGTCGCGCTGATCGGTTTTATTGGGGGCGTGTTTTGGAGCTTCCTTGCATATTGTGCTTATTTTTTTCATTTTACAGAAGTAGCGCCAAATTTCATTTTGCAGCCGTGGGCGATCGGTGATTGGAAAAACGGAGCGCTCGGTCAGGCAATTGCCATTTTGTTCATTGGCCTTGCTTCTGTCATTGCTGCGCTTGTATACTATGCTTTTTTAAAAAATCGTCAAGGCATTTGGCCGGGAGTTGCTTTCGGCATCGGGTTATGGGTGCTTGTTTTTTACGTATTAAATCCGATTTTTCCTCAATTAAAAGCTGTTCCACAACTTGAGCGAAATACAGTTGTAACGATGGTATGCTTTTACATTTTATATGGGATGTTCATCGGTTATTCCATTTCGTTTGAAGTTGCAGAGATGAGGCGACAAAAACAGGTCGATGTGGTAAAATAACCATATGTATTTTCATCAGTAAAGGGGGGAGAGGGGGAATGGTTCGATTCCTCCTTTTAAACGGTCCGAACTTAAATCGTCTCGGTATGAGGGAGCCGCACATTTATGGGCATACGACACTTGCTCAACTAGAAAAACAGTTAACAGAATTCGCTAGTGAATATGGGGCGGAGTTAACGTGCTATCAAAGCAATTATGAAGGGGCGTTAATTGACCAAATTCATCGGGCGGAATCGTTATATGACGGGATCATTTTCAATCCTGGGGCGTTTACGCATTACAGCTATGCGTTGCGAGATGCGATCGCAAGCGTACAGACACCAGTCATTGAAGTACATATTTCAAACATTCATGCAAGAGAGGCGTTTCGTCATCAATCTGTTTTAGCTCCGGTGACAGCTGGGCAAATTGTCGGACTAGGTATAAACGGATATCGGTTGGCGATTTTAGCGTTGCTCGATATGGTTGAAGGGAAGGGGAAATAGCATTGGATAAAGTACAAAAACTTCGCACACAATTTGCTGAGCACGGCATTGATGGATTTCTTATTACAAACGAATATAACCGTCGCTATATGACAAATTTTACAGGAACAGCTGGTGTCGCTTTAATTAGTGAAACAGATGCCGTATTTATTACAGATTTTCGTTATGTCGAACAAGCAACGAGACAAATTGAAGGATATGAAATTGTGCAACATACGCAAACGCTCATTGAAGAAGTGGCAAAACAAGTTGAGCGATTAGGCATTCAAAAGCTTGGATTTGAGCAAGACGATCTTTCATATGCAACGTTCTCATCATACGAAAAAGCGCTCAAAACAACGCTTATTCCGGTTTCCGGTGCGGTTGAAAAGTTACGCTTGATTAAGTCGGAAGCAGAGATTAAGATATTAAAGGAAGCAGCCGAGATTGCCGATGCCGCCTTTCGTCATATTCTCGATTTTATTCGCCCAGGTGTCCGTGAAATAGACGTGGCAAATGAGCTAGAATTTTTTATGCGCAAACAAGGGGCGACAAGTTCATCATTTGACATCATCGTTGCATCCGGTGTGCGCTCAGCGTTGCCACATGGGGTAGCGACAGAGAAAGTGATTGAAAAAGGCGAGTTCGTCACGCTTGATTTTGGCGCATATTATAAAGGGTACTGCTCCGACATCACGAGAACCGTTGCGGTTGGCGAAGTAAGCGATGAGTTAAAGCGCATATACGATGTCGTGTTACAAGCCCAGCTTCGTGGTGTCGAACATATTCGTGCAGGAATGACAGGGCGAGAGGCAGATGCGCTCACACGCGATTACATTTCTGCTTGCGGATTTGGTGAGTATTTTGGGCATTCCACAGGTCATGGACTCGGCATGGAAGTGCACGAAATGCCGGCGTTGTCGATGCGTTCGGATACGGTGCTACAGCCGGGGATGGTTGTGACGGTCGAACCAGGCATTTACATAGCAGGATTAGGCGGTGTTCGCATTGAAGATGACATCGTTATTACAGAAAACGGCAATGAGCGGCTCACTCTTTCACCAAAAGATCTCATTACTTTATAGACGTAGGAGGAAATGAACATGATTTCAGTAAACGATTTTCGTACAGGCTTAACGATTGAAGTTGACGGTGATATTTGGCGTGTCATTGAATTCCAACATGTGAAACCAGGAAAAGGAGCGGCGTTCGTTCGTTCAAAACTTCGCAACTTGCGCACTGGCGCGATTCAAGAAAAGACGTTCCGCGCGGGTGAAAAAGTAAACAAAGCACAAATCGACAACCGTAAAATGCAATATTTATATGCAAACGGTGATCAACACGTATTCATGGATATGGAATCGTATGAGCAAATCGAACTTCCTGCAAAACAAATTGAGCATGAATTAAAGTTTTTAAAAGAAAACATGGAAGTATTTATTATGATGTATCAAGGCGAAACGATTGGGGTCGAGTTGCCAAACACAGTTGAGTTAAAAGTTGTTGAAACAGAGCCAGGCATTAAAGGGGATACAGCATCTGGCGGTTCAAAACCAGCAACGTTAGAAACGGGTCTTGTCGTTCAAGTTCCGTTCTTCGTCAACGAAGGCGACGTACTAATCATTAACACAACAGACGGCACATACGTATCACGCGCATAATAAAAAATTGTAAAGTTAAGGATTCAGCTTGTCGAAAGTCGACAAGCTGAATTTTGTGTATGTAAGCTTTTAGAGGTTCAATACCATTCTTATCGTCTTTAAAACATGACCTTCAAACTCCTCATCAAATTCTTTTACAACTTTAAATCCTTTAGCTTCATAGAAGGTTTTTCCGATTTGATTATCTTTTTCAACATTGACATAAATTTCATTTACACCGTTTATTTGCATCCCTTTTTGTAACAAGGCTGAGCCGATTCCTCTGCCTTGTTGTTCTGGATGAACATAAATAGCCCATAATTCAACCTTTCCATCTTCTCTCACTGAAGAAAAATTAGCAAATCCTACAATGTTGTTTTCTACTTCAGCTACAAAAAGAGTAGAGTGTTGTAATCGTTGTTTCATTCGCTCGTCGCTGTAAGCCGATTTTAAAAAATTTTCTTGCACATCTGAAGGAATAACACCCTCGTAAGTAGCATTCCAAGTTACTTTGGCTATATCTTGAACTTGTTTTATATCTTCTTGTTTCATTTTACGAATGATGTATATCATCTTCATTATCTCCTTCATTTGTTATTTAGCATACCGTTTGATTTCCTATCCTTCACTAAAACAATTGGCAAAAAGTTTCTTCACTTAATTATGACGTTTCACACTAGTATTGTATGATTTATCCTTTTTATCTACAAACACATTTCCTGATGAATTTTTCCTTTCTATACTTCTGAATTCGCTTGTTTCAGCATACGTTGTACTAGCACCGTTGTACAAGGAGGATGCGATGAAAATTGATGCAACTGTTTGGACGATGGCGAGTTTACGTTTTTTATCTGCAGCCATTGAATTATGTGCAGCGATTGTCATGTTATCGCTCAATGATGTAAAAAAGGCGATTGCCGTCAATACATTGCTTGCTGTCGTTGGCCCAACCATTTTTTTAGTCGTTATGATGATTGGTCTTGTTGCAGTGGCAAACGAGCTGTCATTGTTTAAGCTCGTATGGATTGGTGCAGGAGTCATATGTATATTCATAGGCATATATGTCGTGAAGTAAAGGAGGGAAGAGGATGCAAGCGGTTTTTGACATGTTGCCTAAAGGGATCGTTCATGCGATTCAATCATTGCCTATCGCTTCTCAATTGACGATTGAAGAAATTCGTATTCGCATCGAACGACCGCTTGAAGTCATTGCAGGCGGGAGGTCGTACATATGTCCGCATGTTGTACAAATGGAAGAAGGGATCGAACTATTAAATAAATTAAGCCAATATTCTCTCTACACAATCGAAGAAGAGTTAAAAAAAGGATACATTACTATTCAAGGTGGACATCGCGTCGGTTTAGCTGGAAAAGTGATTGTAGAAGATGGAAAAGTAAAAGCGATTCGACATATTACGTCATTTAACATCCGAATGGCCCGGCAACAAATCGGCATGGCTGCCCCCCTTCTCCCTTATTTATACGACGGTCGGTGGCTTAATACGATGATCATCGGTGCACCTCAAACAGGAAAAACAACGCTCCTTCGAGATATTGCACGCATCGTCAGCAGCGGAGTGACAGAGCGGCATATTGCTCCTCGAAAAGTCGGCATCGTCGATGAACGGTCAGAAATTGCCGGCTGTGTCAAAGGCATTCCGCAATTTACATTCGGCTATCGCATCGATGTGCTCGATGCATGTCCGAAAGCGGAAGGGATGATGATGATGATTCGTTCGATGAGCCCGGACGTTTTAATTGTTGATGAAATTGGAAGTGAAGCGGATTGTACGGCCATTTTGGAAGCGGTTCATGCAGGAGTTGGTTTATTTATGACAGCGCACGGTCGCCATATGGCAGACATCGTGAAACGTCCAGCGCTACGTCCAATTATGGAACAAGCTATATTTGAACGATTTGTTGAGTTAACAAATGTCGGACGTCCAGGAACGATTCAAGCGATTCGTGATTCACATGGGCGCGATATATATCGAAAGATGGGCGTGATGTGAATGAAATGGATTGGGGCGATATGTATTATATTAGCAACGACATGGTCAGGATTTGAAGCGTCGCGACTTTTACGAGAGCGCACAAAACAGTTGCGCCAGTTAAAAATGGCGTTGCAGTCTCTTGAAGCAGAAATTATGTACGGGCATACACCTTTAATGGATGCTTCCCTTCGATTATCACAGCAACTATCGCGACCGTTATCATGGTTGTTTGAAGCGTTTGCGCATAAGTTGCAAAAAGGGACGATGAACGCTCGGCAAGCGTGGGAAGAAAGCTTGCACGAAGTATGGAAAATGACCGCCTTAAAAGAAGGAGAGTTTGAAATTATGAAACAGTTTGGCGAAACGCTTGGACAGTACGATCATGAAATTCAACAAAATTACATTCGTTTAACGATGGTGCATTTAGAGCGAGAAGAAGGAGATGCCATGGAAAAACAGCAACGGTATGAAAAAATGATGAAAAGTTTAGGAGTATTAACCGGCATTCTCATCGTGCTTTTACTCATATAGAGGAGGACATTCAAAATGGGCGTTGACGTAGATTTAATTTTTCGTATTGCTGGCGTAGGGATTGTCGTTGCTTTTTTGCATACCGTTTTAGAAGGGTTTGGAAAAAAGGAATATGCTCAATGGGTGACGCTGCTAGGATTTATTTATATTTTGTTTTTAGTTATTTCGATTGTCCAAGATTTATTTCAAAAAATTAAATCTGTTTTTTTGTTTCAAAGTTAGGAGGGAGTACCCATTGATATTTTACAAATTGTCGGGCTTGGGCTTATCGCAACGTTTTTAGTAACGATTTTAAACGAACATAAGTCGAATATTTCACTTTTGCTGACCGTTTTTGTCGGAACAGTTATTTTTTTATTTTTAATTGATCGCATTCAAGACATTTTTCGCATGGTACAAACGTTAGCAAATGAAGCGCACGTTCAAACGGTATACGTCGAAACGATTTTAAAAATTATTGGTATCGCTTATATTGCTGAGTTTGGTGCGCAAATTTCTAAAGATGCCGGGCAAGGAGCGATTGCTGGAAAAATTGAACTAGGTGGAAAAATTTTAATTTTAGCCATGGCCATCCCAATTTTAACAGCTCTTATTGAAACAATTTTAAGCTTTCTTCCGATGAAGGGGTGATGAGATGAGGCGCGCTCCCATTTTATTTTTTTTCTTTCTCCTTTTTTTCTTGCCTTCCGTTGTACAAGCATCACCGCCAACAAATGAATTAGTCAAACAACAAGCTGAACAAGTTGGGGTTGAATCGATTAAACAATATTGGGATCATATCGTTCAACAGTATGGAGGGTTATTGCCTGAAAGTCAAAAAGGATCTTTTTGGCAGTTTATAAACGGCGAAAAACAATTATCGCTCAGCGAATGGCTGCAGGCGTTTATGAAATTTTTATTGTACGAGCTAATGGCAAATGGAAAATTGCTTGGTACACTCATTTTATTAACGGTATTTAGTTTATTTTTACAGTCGCTACAAAATGCGTTTTCACATCATGCTGTCAGCAAAGTCGCTCATGCGGTTGTTTATATGGTGTTGATGATTATTGCACTAAATAGTTTTCATGTTGCTGTTACGTATGTGAAAGAAGCCATTCAGACGATGACGAGTTTTATGATCGCCCTTTTACCGATTTTGCTTGCGCTTATGGCGTCATCAGGTGGTGTAGTATCCGTAGCTTTTTTTCATCCGATTGTCTTGTTTTTTATGAATATCACAGGAACGATCATTGAACATTTTTCACTACCGCTTCTGTTTTTAGCAACGATTTTAAGCATTGTTAGTTTATTAAGCGAACATTATAAAGTAACGAAATTAGCAGATTTGTTGCGCAACATTAGCATCGGTTCACTTGGTGTGATGCTCACCATTTTTTTCGGTGTATTGTCTATCAAGGGAGCAACAACAGCTATTGCTGACGGGATAGCGATACGAGCAGCTAAATTTGTGGCAGGAAACTTTATTCCGATTATCGGGCGAATGTTTACGGACGCGGCAGATACGGTCGTGACCGCTTCCGTTCTATTAAAAAATACAGTTGGCTTGTTCGGTGTCACTTTATTACTTCTTATTGCAGCGTTTCCAGCGATCAAAATTTTAGTCATCGCTCTCATTTATCAACTAGCTGCTGCGATATTGCAACCGATGGGGGGAGGCATCGTCATTTCCTGCTTGAGTGTAATTAGCAAAAGCATGATGTATGTACTCACCGCCCTTTTGATCGTATCGCTTATGTTTTTTTTAAGCATGACGGTTATTATTGCAGCAGGAAATTTAACGATGATGGTTCGCTGAAAGGGGAATAGACGTTGTGGGACTGTTGACTGAGTGGATTTCCCATATCATTACATTCATCTTGCTCGCCGTTGTCATTGAACTCATTTTGCCAAACGGTTCATTTCAAAAATACGTCAAGATGGTTGTCGGTTTATTGTTTATTTTCATTTTATTTTCTCCGCTTCTTCGGTTACTTCATGGAGATGTCAATACGTGGTTTGCTTCGATTCAGCAACAACAAAATGCAACGCTTGAAAATGACATTGAAAAAAAGAAAAAAGAAATACAAGCCTCACAACGTGCATATATTTTAGAACAAATGGCTGTCCAGCTAAAGAACATAGCGTCTGAGGAGTTGATGCGCACATATGGTTTAACGGTGACGGACATTTCATTAACGATCGGGGAGTCGGAACAAATCCCTCCTCCGATTGAGGCGATTACGGTGGAGTTAGCAGAAGAAACGACCTCTGTTGTTAAACCGATTCGCATTCAATCTTCGTCGTCGATCACAGAAAAACACGACGACATCGCCCGCTTTTTAGCACAAATGTGGGGAGTAGATCCACAGATGATTACGATTCATCTTGAAAGGAGGGAGTAGGAAGGGGTGAAACAATGGATTGAAAAAAATGGACTGATTGCCATTCTGTTAGCCATCGGCTTATTATTTATGATCTTTGGCAACGTGTTCAACTTTTCGCCAGCAAAACGCGTTCAACAGGAAACGACTCAAACTGTATTTCGGCAAACAGATGAAGAAAAAAAATTGAAGCAAATTGCAGACTATGAAGAGCGATATGAACAACAATTAAAAGAAGCGCTTGAAGCGATTGTTGGCGTTGGTGAAGTCAAAGTGATCGTCAATGTCGATGCAACGGAACAAAACGTACTTGAAAAAAATGCGATCGTTCAAAAAAAACGAACGATGGAAGAAGATAAAGAAGGCGGAAAACGTCAAATTGAAGATGAATCAACAGACGAAAAAATCGTGATCGTGCGCAAAGGGGACGAAGAAACACCGCTCGTTTTACAAACGAAAAAGCCAGACATTCGTGGTGTGCTTGTTGTTGCGAAAGGGGCCGATCAAGTACAAGTGAAAAAATGGATTGTTGAAGCAGTGACGCGAACGTTGAACGTTCCGAGCCATCGCGTCGCTGTTTTACCAAAAAAGTAAGGGGGAGAACATATGTTGAAAAAGCAAACCGTTTGGTTATTAACAATGTTTAGTTTAGTTGTCGTTTTATCGGTGTACTATGTTACAAGTCCTCAAGTGACAGAACAAGTGGCGTTTGAGCAAAAAGAGGAAGCGAATAATGAAAAAGACTTAAAACCGACAGATGAAGCGATGAAAGAAGAAATCGCAAACGGAGAAGAAGTGACAGTTGAACAAACAAATACCGCAAGCGATGATTTATTTACAGCCCTTCGCCTTGAAATTGAAGATGAACGAAGCAAGTTGCGTCAAGAGTTAAATGCGATTGTCGCTTCCAATAACGTATCTGCCGAAGAAAAAAGCAAAGCGATCGATCAATTACAACAACTATCAAATATTGCAGAAAAAGAAGCGGTGTTAGAAACGTTAATTAAATCGAAAGGATACGACGATGCGCTTGTTCGTGTCCATGAAAATCAAGTGCATATTACAGTGAAAGCAAAAGAACATTCGAAAAAAGCAGCGAACGAAATTATTCAGCTCGTTCAAAGTGAGCTTGGCCGCGTGCAAGATGTCGCTGTTCGTTTCCAAAAATAACCGGGAGACCGGTTATTTTTTTTCGGTTGAAAACGAATTTTATAATACTATATAATAATAATTGTTTTTATGACCAGATATAAATTTTCTAACATTTTCTTATCATTTTATTGAATAATGGAAAAGGTGTGTCGTATCATGGTATTGTATAATCTTTTTCTACAAATGATGGGGCGAGGGGTGTAAGTCAATGTTGAAAATCCAAGAAATTCGCGAATTAATCCGATTAGTAAATGAGTCAAACATTGTCGAGTTCGTCTATGAACATGATGGCTCAAAAATTAAAATGAAAAAAGCTGGAGCAACGGAACAAGTTGTTGTTGCTGCACCAAAAGTAGACGTGCCACAAACAGCTGTCGTTCAACAACAACCAGTGGCACCGGCTGTTGAAAAGGTAGAAGTAAAAGAGGAAGTAAAGCTGGAAAAACAAGTTGTTCAAGCAGAAAACTTACATACAATTACATCACCGATGGTTGGTACGTTTTATGCGGCTCCATCGCCAGATGCTGCACCGTACGTAAAAGTTGGTGATAAAGTGAAAAAAGATACAATTGTATGTATTGTTGAAGCGATGAAGTTGTTTAATGAAATTGAAGCGGAAGTCGATGGGGAAATTGTAGAAGTGCTTGTGAAAAACGGCCAGCTCGTTGAATATGGACAACCTTTATTCCTTGTGAAGCCTGAATAAAGGAGCGATAGTTATGATAAAAAAATTGTTAATTGCCAATCGTGGGGAAATTGCTGTTCGGATTATTCGGGCGTGCAAAGAGCTTGGCATCGAGACGGTCGCTGTATTTTCTGAAGCGGATCGTGAAGCACTTCATGTTCAAATGGCGGACGAGGCATATTGCATCGGTCCGAAAACGTCAAAAGAAAGCTATTTGAATTTTACAAACATAATGAGTGTGGCAACATTAACTCGGTGCGATGCTATTCATCCGGGGTACGGATTTTTAGCTGAAAACGCAGACTTTGCTGAGCTTTGTCGGGAATGCAATGTGACGTTTGTCGGACCGAGCCCGGAAGCGATTACAAAAATGGGGACGAAAGATGTTGCACGTGAAACGATGAGACAAGCTGGGGTGCCGATCGTTCCAGGCTCGCAAGGAATTATTGAAAGTATCGATGAAGCGATTGCGCTAGCGAATGAAATCGGTTATCCTGTTATTATTAAGGCAACCGCAGGTGGAGGCGGAAAAGGAATTCGTGTCGCTCGAGATGAGCAAGAGCTTAGAAAAGGAATTACGATTACGCAACAAGAAGCGGCTACTGCGTTCGGAAATCCGGGTGTATATATTGAAAAGTACATTGAAGATTTCCGACATGTTGAAATTCAAGTGTTAGCCGATTCGTATGGTAACGTCATTCATCTCGGCGAGCGCGATTGTACAATTCAACGCCGCTTACAAAAATTGTTAGAAGAAACACCATCCCCTGTGCTTGATGAAGAAATGCGTCAAAAAATGGGAGAAGCAGCTGTCAAAGCGGCCCAAGCGGTACAGTATACAGGAGCGGGAACGGTCGAATTTATTTACGACTACCGCAATCGCCAATTTTACTTTATGGAGATGAACACGCGCATTCAAGTTGAACATCCAGTAACGGAAATGGTGACAGGTGTCGATTTAATTAAAGAACAAATTCGCGTGGCATCAGGTGAGAAATTGACGTTGAAACAAGAGGATGTCACTTTTAACGGTTGGTCTATCGAATGCCGAATTAACGCGGAAAACCCTGCGAAAAACTTTATGCCATCGGCCGGAAAAATACAAATGTATTTGCCGCCGGGAGGGTTTGGCGTGCGGGTAGATTCAGCTGTTTACCCGGGCTATACGATTCCGCCATATTATGATTCGATGATTGCGAAGTTGATCGTTCACGCACCGACGCGCGAAGAAGCGATTGCCCGCATGAAACGCGCCTTAAGTGAGTTTGTTATTGAAGGAGTTCATACGACAATTCCATTTCACTTAAAATTGCTTGAGCATGAAAAGTTTGTCGAAGGAAACTTTAATACAAAGTTTTTAGAAACATACGATGTAATGAACTCTTAATGATAAAGGAGGGAATCCGTTATGTCTGAACATGTATTAGAAATGGAAAACGGTCATAATAGCTTAGGGAAGGTAGAAATTGCGCCAGAAGTGATTGAAGTCATCGCAGGGATTGCGGCATCTGAAATTGAAGGAGTAGCGCAAATGCGCGGCAACTTTGCGGCAGGTGTCGTGGAGCGATTAGGGAAAAAAAATCATGGTAAAGGCGTAAAAGTTGACTTAACGGACCGTGGCATTGTTATTGACATTTATTGTGTAATGAATTTCGGCGTATCGATTCCAACGGTTTCGCAAAAAATTCAAGAAAACGTTCGCCAAGCGTTATTGACGATGACAGGGTTAGAGACAGCTGAAGTGAACGTTCATGTTGTTGGCGTTCAATTCGAATCGTCCAAAGCAGAGGTAGAAGTCGAGTAAAGAAAAGGGGCAATCTCGTTTATGAGATCGCCCTTTTTCGATGTGTGAGTGTTTTCTTTCGTCGAAATATGTTATGATCATGATATAATTTTCGACATTACGAATAGAAAGGGTTTTGGTCATGAAACGGCATACAGCAAGAGAAAAAGCGTTGCAAGCATTGTTTCAAATTGATGTGGGAGGCATTGAACCACATGCGGCGATTGTAAACGTCGCTGAAGAAGAGACGGATCCATTTATGGAAATGCTTGTTTTCGGCGTGGTGGAACATCAAAAAGAAATTGACGACTTATTACGTCAACATTTAGAAAAATGGACATTAGAGCGCGTAGCGAATGTCGATCGTTCCATTTTACGCATGGCTGTATTTGAAATGAAATATATGGATGACATCCCGTTCAATGTAAGCATGGATGAAGCGATTGAATTAGCAAAAGTGTTTGGTGATGAAAAATCAAGTCGCTTTATTAACGGCGTACTTGCAAAAATAAAAGAAACATTGTCTTAAAAAATAAGGGGGAGAAGGATTTATGGCAGCACAAATCATTAACGGTTTTGAACTAGCAAAAGAAAAGCGCGCACAATTAGCAAAAGAAGTCGAGCAGTTAAAACAACAAGGCATTGAGCCCGCCTTAGCAGTTATTCTCGTTGGAGACCATCCCGCTTCACAATCGTATGTAAAAGCGAAACAAAAAGCATGTGAAGAAATTGGCATTCGTTCGATTTTACTTACTTTTCCAAACGACATATCCGAAGCGTTTTTGCTAGAGCAAATCGCTCGTTTAAATGAAGACCAATCGGTGCACGGCATTTTAGTTCAATTGCCGCTACCAAAACAAATGAATGAATTACATATCATTGAAGCGATCGCACCAGAAAAAGATGTCGATGGGTTCCATCCGTTAAATATTGGACGAATGATGACGGGACAGAAGACGTTTTTACCTTGCACACCGTACGGCATTTTATATATGGTTCAATCTTTGCGAGTCGATATTGCCGGAAAACATGTCGTCGTTGTCGGTCGCAGCAACATCGTTGGTAAACCGGTTGGACAGCTGTTTTTACGGGAGCATGCAACGGTCACGTACTGTCATTCGCGCACAAACGATTTAGCAGCGATCACGCGCCAAGCGGATATTTTAATCGTCGCCGTCGGCAAACCGAAGCTCATTACGTCACAATATGTGAAAGAAGGAGCAATTGTGATCGACGTTGGCGTCAATCGATTAGAAAGTGGAAAATTGTGTGGGGATGTCGATTTTGATGATGTAAAAGAAATAGCAAGCTACATTACTCCTGTGCCAAAAGGAGTTGGACCAATGACGATTACGATGTTGTTGCACAACACGATACAAGCTGCGCGTGAACTACATAAATAAGCGAGGTTATGTTTGTGGCAGAAATGAGATATGTAACAGTGGCGGCGTTAACGAAATACATTAAACGGAAATTTGAAGTTGACCCTCATTTGCAAGATTTATGGATTAAAGGGGAAATTTCAAACTTTACATATCATTCGCGTGGGCATATGTACTTTACTTTAAAAGATGAACAAGCGCGCATTCAAGCGGTCATGTTTGCGGGATATAATCGACAGTTAACATTTAAACCGGAAAACGGAATGACTGTACTTGTCCGCGGGGAAATTTCCGTGTACGAGCCGAGTGGAACGTATCAAGTATATGTAAAAGAGATGCAGCCGGATGGTATTGGCGCGCTGTATTTAGCGTATGAGCAATTAAAAAAGAAATTAGAACAAGAGGGATTATTTGCTAAGGAACATAAAAAGCCGATTCCGAAATTTCCGCAACATATTGGCGTTGTGACATCGCCAACAGGAGCGGCCATTCGCGATATTTTAACGACGATTCGTCGCCGCTATCCGCTAGCGAAAGTCATTTTGTTTCCGACGCTCGTTCAAGGGGAACAAGCTCCGTTATCGATCGTTCAATCAATTCAAAAAGCGAATGACATCGGATATATCGACGTGCTGATCGTCGGTCGTGGTGGTGGGTCGATTGAAGAACTTTGGGCGTTTAATGAAGAAATGGTAGCGCGCGCGATTTTTCATTCGCGCGTTCCGATTATTTCTGCCGTCGGACATGAAACGGATTATACGATTGCGGACTTTGTTGCCGACTTGCGAGCACCGACACCGACGGGGGCAGCAGAGCTTGCTGTGCCGCATGTCGCTGATTTGCTTTCGCGTGTATCGGACCAACAAGCTCGCCTCATTCGAGCGATGAAAGAGCGAATGAACGCGGAACAAAAACGGTTGCAATCGTTACGTTCCTCGTATGCGTTTCGCTATCCGAAACGGCTGTATGAACAAAAGGAACAACAGTTAGATATGCTAGTTGATCGATTGCAAAGACAAATGAACGATATGCTCAAACAAAAAGAACATAAGCTTCAACAATTGCAGCTTACGTTATTTGCTCATCATCCACAATCGCGAGTCGAAAAAGCGGTTGATCGTGTCCGTACGTTAGAACAGACGATCGTTCGCCATATCAACGATATAATCAAACAAAAAAAATGGTCGCTTGCTACAGCGATGGCAAAACTCGATGCGCTCAGTCCGCTAAAAATTATGGAGCGCGGATATAGCCTTGCATACGATGAGCAAGAAACGCTCATTAAGACAGTAAAACAGCTGCAAGAAGGGGATCGCGTTCATATCCGTTTTCAAGATGGACGTGCACATTGCATTGTTTCGAATATTGAGGAGGATAAAGTATGACATTTGAGGAAGCGATGAGTAAACTTGAAGAAATTGTGCAAAAGTTAGAAGAAGGAGACGTTCCGCTGGAAGAAGCGATTCACTTTTTCCAAGAGGGGATGAAATTGTCGAAGTTTTGTCACGACAAACTACAACAAGTAGAAAAACAGATGGAATTTATTTTACGAGAAGATGGACAGCTTGAACCGTTTACGGTGCAGGAGGAATAGACGTTGGAATCGTTATTGCGACAATATAAATCACAAATTGAACAGCAGCTTCCTGCTTATATTGAATCGTTACAAGCGCCTCAAACGATCAAAGAGGCGATGTTATATTCGCTGCAAGCAGGTGGAAAACGCATTCGTCCTCTTTTATTGCTTTCTACGTTACATGCGTTTCAGAAGCCAATACACATCGGGATGCCAACGGCCTGTGCGCTCGAAATGATTCATACGTATTCGCTCATTCATGATGATTTGCCAAGTATGGATAACGACGATCTACGGCGCGGTAAACCGACAAACCATAAAGTGTTCGGTGAAGCGAACGCCATTTTAGCGGGCGATGCGTTGCTGACATACGCTTTTCAAGTTGTAGCAGATGACGAAGCCATTTCACCAGATGTAAAAGTTCGCCTCATTTCGGAATTAGCGAAAGCGGCTGGACCTGAAGGAATGGTCGGGGGGCAAGTAGCTGACCTTGAAGGAGAAGGAAAAACGATTAGTTTGCAGCAACTAGAATACATTCACCGTCATAAAACAGGAAAGTTATTGCAATACAGCGTTCGGGCAGGTGCGATATTAGGAGAAGCAACGGAACAACAATTAACATTGTTGACGACGTTTGCCGATCATCTCGGTTTAGCGTTTCAAATTCGTGACGACATTTTAGACATTGAAGGAGACGAACAAAAAATCGGGAAAAAAGTGGGTAGCGACATCGAAAATGATAAATCGACGTACCCTTCTCTTTTGACGCTTGATGGAGCAAAGAAAAAACTTCACGATCATATGAAAGAAGCGCGCAAACTTCTTGACGAAGCTAAAATCGATGCGTCGTTATTACATTACATTTGCGATGTCATCGAAACGCGCGATCATTAATAGCATTGAGGAAAAAAGCAACATGTGATATAGTGGAAAAGAAATGTTAGCCGTTCACACGTTTGTGTAAGCGGCTCTTTTTTGCGTGTGCACATGTTTGTCTGTATAATTAAAAATACAAAAAGCTGTATGATATAAGTTTGTAATAGCTTACATGAAAGAGAGTGGTCGCGTTGGATGTTACAGCGATTCAAAATCCGAATTTTTTAAAGCACATGTCAAACGAACAGCTCGTTCAATTAAGTGAGCAAATTCGACAATTTTTAATTGAAAAATTATCAAAAACAGGTGGACATATTGGCCCGAATTTAGGGGTCGTCGAATTGACGATTGCGCTTCATAAAGTGTTCGACAGCCCAAAAGATAAGCTCATTTGGGACGTTGGTCATCAATCGTACGTGCATAAAATTTTAACAGGTCGTGCAAATCAGTTTGATACGTTACGACAATATAAAGGGTTATGTGGTTTTCCGAAACGAAGTGAAAGTAAGCACGACGTATGGGAGACAGGACATAGCTCGACATCGTTGTCCGCTGCTATGGGAATGGCGATTGCGCGCGATTTAAAAGGAACAGACGAATATATCGTTCCAATTATTGGAGATGGTGCATTAACGGGCGGAATGGCACTAGAAGCGTTAAATCATATCGGACATGAGAAAAAAGACATCATCGTTATTTTAAACGATAACGAAATGTCGATTGCTCCAAACGTCGGTGCGCTCCACAACGTGCTTGGTCGTTTGCGCACAGCAGGGAAGTACCATTGGGTAAAAGATGAATTAGAAATGTTATTAAAGAAAATCCCAGCTGTCGGTGGAAAGCTTGCGGCAACGGCGGAACGAGTCAAAGATAGCATTAAATATTTGCTCGTTTCAGGTGTGTTTTTTGAAGAGTTAGGCTTTACGTATTTCGGACCGGTAGATGGCCATGATTTTGAAGATTTATTTGAAAACTTACATTATGCGAAAAAGACGAAAGGACCTGTTCTTGTTCACGTCATTACGAAAAAAGGAAAAGGATATCATCCAGCAGAAAACGATAAAGTGGGAACGTGGCACGGAACGGGACCGTATAAAATTGAAACAGGTGATTTCATCCAATCAAAGCAATCTGCCCCTTCTTGGAGTGCGCTCGTTAGTGAAACGGTACGTAAATTAGCGCGCGAAGATCGCCGCATCGTTGCCATCACGCCTGCGATGCCGGTTGGATCAAAATTAGAAGGGTTTGCAAGTGAATTTCCGGAGCGTATGTATGACGTCGGTATCGCTGAACAACATGCGGCGACAATGGCTGCCGGTTTAGCCACGCAAGGGATGAAACCGTTTTTAGCGATTTATTCAACTTTTTTGCAACGTGCGTATGACCAAGTCGTTCACGATATTTGTCGCCAAAACTTAAACGTGTTTCTTGGAATCGACCGAGCGGGGCTTGTTGGTGCTGACGGGGAAACGCATCAAGGAGTGTTTGATATCGCCTTTTTACGTCACATTCCAAACATCGTATTAATGATGCCAAAAGATGAAAATGAAGGGCAACATATGGTATATACAGCCATTCAATACGATGATGGCCCGATTGCGATGCGTTTTCCGCGCGGCAACGGTCTCGGTGTACCGATGGATGAACAATTGAAAAACATTCCGATCGGCACATGGGAAGTGTTGCGTGAAGGAACGGATGTTTCTATTTTAACGTTCGGCACGACGATTCCGATGGCGCTTCAAGCGGCTGAGCGCCTAGCGAATGACGGCATTTCTGTGCAAGTTGTGAATGCTCGTTTCATTAAGCCGCTAGATGAACAAATGTTGCATACGTTGCTACAAAAAAATATGCCGTTACTCACAATTGAAGAAGCGGTGTTGCAAGGTGGATTTGGTAGCGCGGTGCTTGAATTTGCTCATGATCATGGATATCATGGAGCGATTATCGATCGAATGGGTATTCCGGACCGTTTTATTGAACATGGCGGTGTTTCACAGTTGCTCGAAGAAATTGGATTGACGACAGAACATGTAATGGAACGCATTTATTTATTAACTCCGAAAAAAAGAAAAAGGGCATGAGAGATGAAAGGGAAGAAAGAACGTTTAGATGTATTGCTTGTCGAACGTGGATTGGCTGAAACGCGTGAAAAAGCGAAACGAACGATTATGGCCGGTCTTGTATATTCGAATGAAAGGCGGCTTGATAAACCGGGGGAAAAAGTACCTGTCGACATTCCGCTGACGGTGAAAGGAAATGCGATCCCGTATGTCAGTCGCGGGGGACTGAAACTTGAGAAAGCGTTACGAGCGTTTTCGCTTCATGTCGAAGATAAAATAATGCTCGATATTGGTGCATCGACCGGCGGATTCACAGACTGTGCGTTGCAAAACGGGGTGAAGTTGTCGTACGCTCTTGACGTTGGATACAATCAGCTTGCGTGGAAACTGCGTCAAGATGAGCGTGTCGTTGTCATGGAGCGGACAAACTTCCGCTACGTGACGCCGAGCGACTTTCAACACGGCTTGCCAAACTTCGCAACAATTGACGTGTCGTTTATCTCATTGAAGCTCATTCTCCCTGTTTTAAAAACGATTTTAGTGCCGCATAGCGATGTTGTCGCTTTAGTCAAACCACAGTTTGAAGCGGGAAAAGAGTTCGTTGGAAAAAAAGGAATCGTTCGTGATGCGCGCGTTCACGTTCACGTGCTTCATACGATTACGGCATTTGCCAAACAAGAAGGGTACGATATCATTGGATTAACGCACTCGCCGATTACAGGTGGGGATGGAAATATTGAATTTTTACTTCATTTACGTTGGGAAGGTAAAGAAGTAGGAGAAAATCGCTTGACGGTTTCTCCAGAAGAAGTTGTTGTGAGGGCGCATGATGAACTGAAAGAAAATAACGAACATGCGGGGGAATAACGATCGGTTATTCCCTCTTGTTTGCCCGTCTATCGTTCGGTAACATAGAAGTATAAATATGCATATGTTATACACACGAAAGAGGTGTTTTCGTTGAATAAAGGACAACGTCATATTAAAATTCGTGAAATTATTTCAAATCATGATATTGAAACACAAGATGAACTTGTGGATATGTTGCGCAAAGAAGGCTTTAACGTGACACAAGCCACCGTGTCTCGCGATATTAAAGAACTTCATTTAGTGAAAGTCCCAATGATGGATGGGAGATATAAATATAGCCTCCCTGCTGATCAACGATTTAATCCATTGCAAAAATTAAAGCGAGCGCTCATGGATGCGTTTGTGAAAATTGATGGGGCTGGTCATTTGCTTGTCATGAAGACGTTGCCGGGCAATGCGCATGCCATTGGTGTGCTTCTTGATCATTTAGAGTGGGATGAAATTGTTGGAACGATTTGTGGCGATGATACGTGTTTAATTATTTGCCGCACGCCAGAAGATACAGAAGTCATTTCTAAACGATTGTTGGACATGCTGTAATAAAGGTGTGAATGTGACATGTTAGCAGAGTTATCCATTAAAAATTTTGCGATTATTGAATCGCTCTCGCTTTCATTTGAAAAAGGATTAACGGTTTTAACAGGAGAAACGGGAGCGGGAAAATCCATCATTATTGATGCCATTCACTTATTAATTGGCGGACGAGGTTCCGCAGAGTTTGTTCGATACGGGGAAACAAAAGCGGAAATTGAAGGATTATTTTTGCTTGAACAACATGACCATCCGTGTTACAGCAAATGCGCGGAACTCGGCATCGATATAAGCGACGGCATGATTGTGCTTCGACGAGAGCTAACAGTAAACGGAAAAAGTGTTTGCCGAGTAAATGGAAAATTAGTAACGATTGCGACGTTGCGCGAAATTGGTTCAACGCTCGTGGATATTCACGGGCAACATGAGCATCAAGAGTTGCTCGATGAAAGTAAACATTTACACTTATTAGACGAATATGGAGGCGAGCATATTCGTGACGCGTTAGAAGAATATGGAGCATTATATGCTACATATGAACGAGTGAAGCGTCAACTGCAAAAATTAAATGAAAATGAGCAACAAATGGCACATCGATTAGATTTGTTAACATTTCAGTTAGATGAAATTCAAAAAGCAGATTTGCAAATAGATGAAGATGAACGGCTGATGGAAGAACGACGAAAAATTGTTAACTTCCAAAAAATATACGAGGCGTTACAAAGCAGTTATGAGGCGCTTTATGGAGAGCAACGTGGACTAGATTGGATTGGATTAGCGATGAACCATTTAGACCATGTGAGCGATATCGATGCCTCAGTGAAACAAGCTCAAGAAGTCGTATCGAATTGCTATTACTTGTTAGAAGAAGTCGCTCACCAACTACGTGAACAGTTAGATCAGTTAGAATACGATCCGCTTCGGCTGGACGAAATTGAAAGTCGCTTAAATGAAATTAATCATTTAAAACGAAAATACGGTCAAACGGTGCGCGACATTTTAGAGTACGCTGCAAAAGTGGAAGAAGAAATCGAAACGATTCAACATCGCGATGACCATATTCATAAATTACAGACTGAGCTCCAATCGATTACGGCTGATTTGCTCGTTGAAGCGAAACATATTAGCGAATTGCGTATGCAATATGCGAAACAACTCATCGATGACATTCATCAAGAGCTAAAAGATTTATACATGGAAAAAACGACGTTTGATGTCGTTTTTCGAAAACGTCAAGGATCGTACGATGATCCGCTGCTCGATGGAACACCTGTCAAGTTGCAGGCAAACGGAATGGATGAAGTTGAGTTTTACATTTCGACAAACCCCGGGGAACCGTTAAAGCCGCTTGCCAAAGTCGCATCGGGCGGGGAGTTATCGCGCATGATGCTTGCTTTAAAAAGTATTTTTTCTAAACATCAAGGTGTGACGTCCATTATTTTTGATGAAGTAGATACAGGAGTAAGTGGGCGCGTCGCTCAAGCCATTGCAGAAAAAATTTATCGCGTCGCACGTCATTCTCAAGTATTATGCATTTCGCACTTGCCACAAGTTGCAGCGATGGCAGATACGCATTTATTTATCGCAAAAGAAACGATCGATGGACGGACGAAAACAACTGTCGAGGCGTTAAATGAAGAAGAAAAAATTAACGAAATAAGTCGGATGATTTCTGGGGTGGAAATTACAGAACTGACGAAACAGCATGCGCGTGAGTTGTTACAATTAGCGGAAAAAATCAAAAATGAAACAGTATGAATACCAACAT
Organism: Anoxybacillus sp. MB8; assembly: GCF_011006755.1. Classification (NCBI taxonomy): domain Bacteria; kingdom Bacillati; phylum Bacillota; class Bacilli; order Caryophanales; family Anoxybacillaceae; genus Anoxybacillus; species Anoxybacillus sp. MB8. Next base: position 134,525 of record NZ_RXXX01000001.1, on the reverse strand, counting down.
TGGCATTGTTTTTTCGTTTTATTCGGTTATATTTCATTTGTTTCAGGCAACATTAAATAGTGTAGGATTCGGTGTGTACGTAGGAACGAGGAGAGTGAAGACTTTGGATTTTGACAAATTAAGAAAAGGAATAGGTGCATTTCTCCTTGTTTCTTTTATCGTTCTAAGTATGGCAACACCATTTCAAAAATATGTAAACATTCCGAAACAACTTGTGTTATTTCAAGGACAAACGGCGCATGTCCCTGTATTTGGTTCTGTTCAAACGATAACGACAAACGCTGTTTCTGTCCATCAAAAAGAAAAGTTAGCGATTAGCGGAGAACATGTCGGAGAAAGCGATGTCATTTTACAAATGGCAGGATTTCCGATTAAGCAAGTCAACGTAAAAGTATTACCCGATTTTAAAGTCGTTCCTGGTGGTCAATCGATTGGTGTGAAATTAAATACAGTTGGAGTTCTTGTCGTCGGCCATCATTTAGTGGAGACGGAACAAGGAAAACAATCCCCTGGTGAAACGGCTGGTATTCAAGTCGGAGACTCCATTACACATATCAATGGAAAAAAAATCGAAAAGATGACAGATGTCTCTCCGTTTATTGAAGAAGCGGGGAAAACAGGCAAACCTTTACGACTCACTGTTGCGCGTGATCGTCATACGTTTGAAACGACCTTGACTCCATTAAAAGATAAACATGATCAAGCGTATCGCATCGGATTATACATTCGTGATTCAGCAGCAGGAATTGGAACGATGACGTTTTTTGATCCGAAATCAAATATATATGGGGCACTCGGACATGTCATTTCTGATATGGATACGAGAAAGCCGATCGTCGTTCGTGATGGAACGATCGTTAAATCGACGGTAACGGCCATTGATAAAGGAAGAAATGGAAGTCCAGGCGAAAAATTAGCGAGATTTTCAAGCGATAAGCAAGTGATTGGTGACATTAAAACAAACAGTCCATTCGGTATTTTCGGTAAGCTTTCACAGCCGATTCAAAACGGTATTTTTGATAAACCGATGCCGATTGCTTTATCGACAGATGTGAAAAAAGGGCCGGCAAAAATATTAACCGTCGTTGAACAAGATCGTGTCGAGGCGTTTGATGTTGAAATCGTGAGTGTCACTCCGCAAAAATTCCCTGCAACAAAAGGAATGGTCATTAAAGTGACGGATCCACGTTTGTTAGAAAAAACAGGTGGCATCGTTCAAGGGATGAGCGGAAGTCCGATTATTCAAGATGGAAAACTTGTTGGTGCTGTGACGCATGTATTTGTCAACGATCCGACGTCTGGGTACGGTGTGCACATTGAATGGATGTTGCACGAAGCTGGCATTAACATTTATGATAAAAGCGAACAAAAAGCGAGCTAATATTGGCTTGCTTTTTGTTTTTTCACGCAATTTGTCATATTTTATCATGACACGACGTAAACATGTAGTGTAAAATGAAAGAAAAAACGTGCACATATGTTTTATGAAAAATATAAATTATTTGACTAATTTTGCAAAGAAAAAAGGATTTTTGTCCATTGCGTCGAATTAATCACGTATGTGACAAAAGATCATTGCTTTAGGGAGGAAGATTTCGTGAGTACAATAAAAGTTTGCATTGTAGATGATAACCGAGAATTAGTGCATTTGCTTGAAGAATATATTACAAGCCAAGGGGATATGGAAGTCATTGGCGTTGCATATAACGGGCAAGATTGTTTGCAATTGTTGCGCGATCGCGACCCAGATGTTCTTGTTCTCGACATTATTATGCCGCATTTAGACGGTTTAGCTGTGCTAGAAAAGTTGCGTATGATGAAACAGCCATTGCCAAACGTCATTATGTTAACGGCGTTTGGACAAGAAGATGTAACGAAAAAAGCAGTTGAACTCGGCGCTTCCTACTTTATTTTAAAGCCTTTTGATATCGAACATTTAGTGAATCAAATTCGTCAAGTATGTGGCAAAAAACCAGCCGTATTCAAACGACCGCTTCTTTCGCCAATTCGCGACGGCAAGCCGAAAAATTTAGATGCGAGCATTACAAACATCATTCACGAAATTGGTGTCCCGGCCCATATTAAAGGATATTTATATTTACGCGAAGCGATTGCGATGGTGTATAACGACGTCGAGTTGCTCGGATCGATTACAAAAGTTCTTTATCCAGACATTGCGAAAAAATATAATACGACAGCTAGTCGCGTTGAGCGAGCGATTCGTCATGCGATTGAAGTGGCATGGAGCCGCGGAAACTTAGAATCCATTTCTTCTTTGTTCGGCCATACGGTCAGTATGTCAAAAGCGAAACCGACAAACTCAGAATTTATTGCGATGGTTGCGGATCGGTTAAGACTTGAACATAAAGCAAGTTAAAAAGGTAGTCGGCCGGACTACCTTTTTTGTTGTTCATTTTTTTCGACTTCAAGCAATTTTTGGATTAATATGTGCTGAGGCATGTGCATAATTTGTTCTAGTGGCACCTGCAATGCTTTTGCAAGCTTTTGCGCTGTTTCTAACGAAATTTGTAACGGTCGCATGAGTTTCACTCCTTTCATATGTTAAGTATAAAACGTTTTTAAAGGTGGGAAAAGAATGACACATATTTTTGCTCATCGCGGTTCGGCCGGGACGCATCCAGAGAATACAATGGCCTCGTTTATAGAAGCAGCACGTGTTCATGCGGACGGGATTGAACTTGATGTACAACTTTCAAGAGACGGAGTCGTCGTCGTCATTCATGATGAAACAGTCAATCGGACGACAGATGGAACGGGATGGGTCGGACAAATGACGTATCGGCAATTGCGGAAATTAAACGCCAACTATAAATTTAAACAATACGGATTTTGTCCCATTCCATCGTTACAAGAAGTGCTTGAATGGGCACAGCACACGTCGTTGCTTATTAATATAGAATTAAAAAACAATCTTGTGCCTTACGAACGACTAGAAGAAAAAACAATTGAACTTGTCGAGCAATATCGCTTAGCATCGCGTGTCATTTTTTCATCGTTTAACCATGAAAGTATGGCAACGTGTCATCAATTAGCTCCTCATATTGAAACAGCGCTACTATATATGGAAAAATTGCATCAGCCGTGGGAGTATGCCCATACTTTGCACGCTTTGGCGCTTCATCCGTATCGTCACACTGTAGATCGATTGTTTGTTGAAGCAGCTCACGCGAATCAATTGCTCATTCGTCCTTTTACAATTAATAAAGAAGAGCAGATGAAAACGATGTTTCAATATGAAGTAGATGGGATATTTACAGATTTCCCCGAAAAAGCAAAAAACGTACGCGAAAAAACGCTTCGATCACTCTGAATCGAAGCGTTTCTTTTTTTGAAAACGTGGTTGCACTTTGTTTCGTTTTCGATCGCGGTGCAAAATAAACCCTGCAATAAAGCCGAGTCCGATGATAAAACAAAATAAACCGAGCAAAAATTGAATGACAAGTGAAGGGATCGGTGCGTGTAAAATGCCAAATACGGTATCGCGCATCCATTTAATCCCTAGCGCTGCGATAAATCCTGGAATAAGTAAAATGAGTAGAGCGATCATTCGCTGCATAAAACAAAACCCTTTCCATTTGTTCTGTTTTCATCATAAATGTTTTTGTTTGTTTGTCAAGAAGAGAAAAACAATGTATGATGAAAGCGTCTGCAAAAAATTGCAAACGAATAGGTGATGGGAATGAAAAAAGTATTAATTGTTGGGGCAGGCAAAGGTGGAAGTGCATTATTAAAAATGTTTCATGAAACGAAATTGATGGATGTCGTGGCGATTGTGGATCGAAACGAAGATGCCCCTGGGATAAAAGCTGCACGCGACATGGGGATCCAAACGAGCAAACATTGGCGTGATGTGTTAACAGATGATCTGGATATTATCGTCGAGGTTACAGGAGATGACGAAGTGTTTGCGGCGTTGCGTAAAGCAAGTGCGGGGCATACGGTCGTTATTCCTGGGGATATCGCTTACATTATTGCGCAACTAGTGGAAGAAAAAGAGCAACTCATTGCGACGTTAAAAACAGCAACGACGAAACACGATTTAATTTTTCATTCTACGCACGACGGAATGATCGTTATTGATGAACGCGGTTTTGTAACACATATGAATCCGAGCGCTGAAAAAATGATTGGAAAAAGAAAAAAAGAAGTCATTGGGACGCATATTTTGCGCGTTATTCCAGCTAGCGGATTGCCGCGTGTATTACAAACGAGAGAAGTGGAGTTGAACCAAGAATTAATATTAGAAAACGGAAAAAAAATGATTACGACACGCATTCCGCTTATTGATGAAAATGGAAAATTATTCGGTGCTTTTGCCGTGTTTAAAGATATTACAGAAGTTGTCCATTTAGCAGAAGAAGTAACGAATTTAAAAGAAATTCGCACGATGTTAGAAGCGATTATTCACTCTTCAGAGGAAGCGATTTCTGTTGTTGATGAATACGGTAACGGCATTTTAATTAATCCTGCATATACAAAGTTAACGGGTTTATCAGAAGAAGAAGTGATCGGAAAACCGGCGACAGCGGACATTTCTGAAGGAGAAAGCATGCATATGAAAGTGTTGAAAACGCGGCGACCGGTCAGGGGAGTGCGCATGAAAGTCGGTCCGAAAAAGCGTGATGTCGTTGTCAATGTTGCGCCAATTATCGTCGACGGCATGTTAAAAGGAAGTGTTGGTGTCATTCATGATGTATCAGAAATTGAACAGTTGACTTCTGAATTGCAACGTGCCCGACAAATTATTCGTACGTTAGAAGCGAAATATTCCTTTGATGATATTGTCGGCACATCAGAAGAAATGATGTTAGCGATTGAACAAGCGAAATTAGCGGCAAAAACACCTGCAACGATTTTGCTTCGCGGGGAGTCGGGAACAGGGAAAGAACTGTTTGCCCACGCCATTCATAATGCTAGTGATCGCAAATATCATAAATTTGTTCGTGTAAACTGCGCTGCCATTTCCGAATCGTTGCTTGAAAGCGAATTGTTCGGCTACGAGGAAGGGGCGTTCTCAGGCGCAAGACGCGGAGGGAAAAAAGGATTGTTTGAGGAAGCGAACAACGGAAGCATTTTTTTAGATGAGATTGGCGAGTTATCCGCCAATATGCAAGCCAAATTGTTGCGTGTGTTACAAGAAAAAGAAATTGTGCGCGTCGGTGGCACGAAGCCTATTCCAATTAATGTGCGCGTCATTGCCGCAACGAATGTGCACCTTGAAAAAGCGATTGCCGACGGGACATTTCGTGAAGACTTATATTATCGGCTCAATCGCATGCCGATTTATATTCCGCCGTTGCGTGCGCGAAAGCAAGATATTCCTGCGTTATGTGAACGGCTCATACAAAAACTAAATCAAGATTACGGGCGCAATGTGGAGGGAATTACGGATGATGCCCTTGCCTATTTACTGTCGTACGATTGGCCGGGAAATGTACGCGAACTAGAAAACGTACTAGGACGCGCGATGATTTTTATGAAATATAATGAAGTAATCATTGAACGAAAGCATATTTCATTGTTGCACAAATCGAAAGAGCCAGAACATCTTTCGTCTCATGAATGGTCTTATGCGCATAAACCGCTAAACGAGCTCGTGGAGCAATACGAAGCGAAAGTCATTGAGAACGTTTTGCAAGCGTGTCAAGGAAATAAAACCGCAGCTGCCAAACAACTAGGCATTTCGATTCGGAATTTATACTACAAGCTTGAAAAGTATGGACTTGATAAAAAAAGCATGCAATAATGTTCATAGTGTGCAAAAAGTTGCAATGAAAAAGAAATAAAATAAAGCGTTTTCAATAACAAAAAAGTTGGCATGCTTTTTGCAAGAATAAAAAGTGACGAAAAAACAAAGGGGTTGAGCAGATGAGATGAAGCTACAATCGTTAATCACCGAAGCAACCCAATTTCCTGAAGCAACCGTAGCTGTTGCGGCAGCTGAAGACGAAGAGGTGTTAAAAGCAGTCGCACAAGCGTTACAAGCAGGATTCGGGCGATTTATTTTATATGGCGATGAATCCGTTTTATCGCGTCTTGTTCCCGAATATGTTCAAGACGAAAATCGCGATGCCATCCGCATCGTTCACGCTTCGACAAAAGAAGAAGCAGCTCACATGGCCGTCAAAGCGGTACATGAAAAAGAAGCAAGCGTCTTAATGAAGGGGAACGTGCCGACAGCAACCATTTTAAAAGCGGTGTTAAATAAAGAATACGGGCTGCGCACAGGTCGTGTTTTATCGCATGTTGCTGTATTTGATGTACCACACTATGAACGGCCAATTCTCGTCACTGACGCAGCGATGAGCATTGCACCTGATTTGCAACAAAAAACAGAAATTATTATGAACGCCGTACAAGTGGCGAAAGCAATTGGTATTCATATGCCAAAAGTCGCACCACTCGCCGCCGTTGAAGTTGTCAATCCAGCGATGCCGGCAACGATTGATGCAGCAGCGTTGTCGCTTATGAATCAACGCGGTCAGTTGAAAGATTGCATCGTCGATGGGCCGCTCGCTTTAGATAACGCCATTTCTGTTGAATCTGCCCAACATAAAGGCATTCAAAGCCCGGTAGCAGGACATGCTGACATTTTAGTTGTACCGAACATTGAAACGGGAAATGTGTTATATAAATCGCTCGTATACTTTGCCCGTGCGCAAGTAGGGGCGATGATTGCCGGAGCGAGAGCACCAATTGTATTAACATCTCGCGCAGATTCTGCAGAAAGCAAATTATACTCACTAGCACTAGCCATTTGTGCAACGAACAAATAACAAGGGGGAACGAAAGATGGAGATTTTCAAATATATGGAGCAATATGATTATGAGCAATTAGTGTTTTGCCAAGATAAAGAATCTGGGTTAAAAGCAATCATTGCTATTCATGATACAACGCTTGGACCAGCGTTAGGTGGCACGCGTATGTGGATGTACGAATCAGAAGATGCAGCCATTGAAGATGCGCTTCGTTTAGCGCGTGGGATGACGTATAAAAACGCAGCAGCTGGATTAAATCTTGGCGGTGGAAAAGCGGTCATCATTGGGGATCCACGGAAAGATAAAAACGAAGCGATGTTCCGTGCGTTCGGTCGCTTCATTCAAGGGTTAAACGGTCGCTACATTACAGCGGAGGATGTTGGTACAACGGTTGCTGATATGGATATTATTTACGAAGAAACAGACTATGTGACAGGGATTTCACCAGCATTCGGTTCGTCTGGAAATCCTTCTCCGGTTACTGCGTACGGCGTTTATCGTGGAATGAAAGCAGCAGCGAAAGAGGCTTTCGGTAGCGATTCTCTTGAAGGAAAAGTGATCGCGGTACAAGGAGTCGGTAACGTCGCTTACAATTTATGCCGTCATCTTCATGAAGAAGGGGCGAAGCTTATCGTTACAGACATTAATAAAGAAGCGGTGCAACGCGTTGTTGAAGAGTTTGGCGCACAAGCCGTTGACCCGAACGATATTTACAGCGTAGACTGCGATATTTTCGCTCCGTGTGCCCTTGGCGGTGTGATTAACGATCAAACGATTCCTCAATTAAAAGCGAAAGTCATTGCGGGCGCTGCGAACAACCAATTGCGCGAAGCAAGACATGGCGACATTATTCATGAAATGGGTATCGTTTATGCGCCAGACTATGTGATTAACGCGGGCGGTGTCATTAACGTAGCTGATGAGCTATACGGATATAACCGCGAACGCGCGATGAAAAAAGTTGAACAAATTTATAACAATATTGAAAAAGTCATCGAAATTGCGAAGCGTGACGGCATTCCAACATACCAAGCAGCAGACCGTTTAGCTGAAGAACGTATTGCAAAAATGCGTCAATCACGTAGCCAATTTTTACAAAACGGTCAACACATTTTAAGCCGTCGCCGCACACGCTAAACATAACAAAGCGAGGACGTTCGTTCTCGCTTTGTCGATGATAAAAAATGGAGGGGCAAACATTGCAGGAACATTCATTTCGCATCTTAGTCATTAATCCGGGATCGACGTCAACGAAAATTGGCGTTTTTGATAACGAGCGCTCCATTTTAGAAAAAACGATTCGTCATGATGCAGAAGCGTTACAAGTGTATAAAAAAATTATTGATCAATACGAATTTCGTAAGCAAACGATTTTAGAAACGCTTGATCATGAAGGTATCAATATTTCTAAGCTCGATGCAGTATGCGGCCGTGGAGGCTTACTTCGTCCAATTGAAGGTGGCACATATGCTGTGAATGAGGCGATGTTGCAAGATTTAAGACGCGGGTACTCTGGCCAACATGCTTCAAATCTTGGAGGCATTTTAGCACATGAAATTGCTTCCGCATTAAATATTCCAGCGTTTATTGTCGACCCAGTCGTTGTAGACGAACTGGACCCGATCGCTCGTATTTCCGGTTTTTCGTTAATCGAGCGTCGCAGCATTTTCCATGCATTAAATCAAAAAGCGGTCGCTCGTCGCGTCGCCAAACAGATGGGAAAAGCGTATGAAGAAGTTAATTTCATCGTTGCACATATGGGCGGTGGAATTACCGTTGGTGCGCATAAATGCGGTCGTGTCATTGATGTCAACAACGGATTAGACGGAGAAGGTCCGTTTAGCCCAGAACGTGCTGGAACTGTGCCAGCCGGGGATCTTGTTTCCCTTTGTTTTTCAGGCGAGTATTATCGTGAAGAAGTGATGCGCATGCTCGTTGGGGGAGGAGGTCTTGTTGGGTATTTAGGGACGAATGATGCGGTGAAAGTCGAGAAAATGATCGAAAATGGTGATGAAAAGGCGAAGCTCATTTATAGCGCCATGGCATATCAAGTAGCGAAAGAAATTGGAGCGGCAAGTGCCGTGCTAGCTGGAAAAGTCGATGCCATCATTTTAACAGGCGGTTTAGCGTATGGAAAACAATTTGTGAAAGAAATTGCTGATCGGGTACAATGGATCGCTGATGTCATCGTGCAACCAGGGGAAAATGAATTGCAGGCGCTTGCCGAAGGGGCGCTTCGCGTGTTGCGCGGAGATGAAGAAGCAAAAATATATCCACAAGCGGTCAAAACAACGGTTTAAGGGGATGAAATGATGGCAAAAGAGTACGATGTAGTCATACTTGGCGGCGGAACAGGCGGATATGTCGCTGCGATTCGCGCTGCCCAGCTCGGTTTAAAAACAGCAGTCGTTGAAAAAGGAAAGCTTGGAGGGACGTGCTTACATGCAGGATGCATTCCGAGCAAAGCGTTATTGCGCAGCGCGGAAGTGTATGCGCAAACAAAAGAAAGTGAAACGTTTGGCGTGCTAGCAAGTGATGTGCGTTTAGATTTTGCGAAAGTGCAAGCGCGCAAACAAGCGATTATTGACCAACTGCATAAAGGCATTCACATGTTGATGAAAAAAGGAAAAATCGACGTATATGAAGGAACGGGACGCATTTTAGGACCATCGATTTTTTCACCGATGTCGGGAACGATTTCTGTTGAGATGAACGACGGAACAGAAAACGAAATGCTTGTCCCAAAATACGTTGTCGTCGCAACAGGATCCCGCCCACGTACGTTACCGGGTTTAACAATTGATGGTCAATTTGTCATGACATCAGACGAAGCATTGCGCATGGAGACGTTGCCATCTTCTATCATCATTGTTGGCGGTGGTGTTATCGGAATCGAATGGGCATCGATGTTAAACGACTTCGGTGTAAATGTTACAGTCATTGAGTATGCAGATCGCATTTTGCCAACAGAAGACCGCGATGTGTCGAAAGAAATTGAAAAAATATTAAAACAGCGCGGCGTACGCATTGTTACAAAAGCGAAAGTGTTACCGGAAACGCTTGTTGTCGATCATGGCGTGCGCATTCAAGCGGAAATGAACGGACAAAACGAAACGTTTACAGCTGACAAAATGCTTGTTTCCGTTGGACGTCAAGCAAATGTTGAAGGCATTGGATTAGAAAATACGGATATTATCATTGAAAAAGGATTTATTCAAACGAATGAGTTTTATCAAACAAAAGAAAAACATATTTATGCGATTGGTGATGTGACCGGCGGTTTACAGCTTGCTCATGTCGCTTCCCATGAAGGAATGATCGCGATTGAACATCTTGCTGGAAAAGAAGTTCACCCACTTGATTATGCGATGGTACCAAAATGCATTTACAGTCGTCCGGAAGCCGCAAGCGTCGGCTTAACAGAAGAAGAAGCAAAAGCGAAAGGATATGAAGTGAAAGTCGGCAAATTCCCATTTAAAGCGATCGGAAAGGCACTTGTGTACGGAGAGGCTGAAGGGTTTGTAAAAATTGTCGCTGATGCAAAAACAGATGATTTGCTTGGTGTGCATATGGTTGGTCCACATGTAACGGATATGATTTCCGAAGCTGGATTAGCGCGTGTGCTCAATGCAACACCTTGGGAAATTGCCCACACAATTCATCCGCATCCGACGCTGTCAGAAGCGATGATGGAAGCGGCGCTTGCTGTTGATGGAAAAGCGATTCATTTTTAAAGGAGGAATGAATGATGGCGGAAAATCGTCATAAACAACTCGGTTTAAGCGATGAAACCGTTTTACAAATGTATGAAACGATGGTGTTAGCGCGTAAAATTGACGAGCGGATGTGGTTGTTAAACCGCGCAGGTAAAATTCCATTCGTTATCTCTTGCCAAGGACAAGAAGCGGCGCAAGTAGGAGCGGCATTCGCCTTAGATCGCACGAAAGACTACGTCTTGCCTTATTATCGTGACATGGGTGTTGTATTAACGTTCGGTATGACACCGACAGAATTGATGCTTTCAGCATTTGCGAAAGCGGAAGATCCAAACTCTGGCGGTCGCCAAATGCCAGGGCATTTCGGGAAAAAGAAAAACCGAATCGTCACCGGTTCTTCCCCTGTTACAACACAAGTGCCGCATGCGGTCGGCATTGCGTTAGCAGCAAAAATGGAGAAAAAAGATTTCGTATCGTTCGTTACATTTGGAGAAGGGTCTTCGAACCAAGGTGACTTCCACGAAGGAGCAAACTTTGCAGGCGTTCATAAGCTTCCGGTCATCTTTATGTGCGAAAACAATAAATATGCCATCTCTGTTCCAATTGAAAAACAATTAGCATGCGAAAAAGTATCAGATCGTGCGATCGGCTATGGCATGCCAGGGTATACAGTGGACGGTACAGATCCGCTTGAAGTATATCGCGTCGTAAAAGAAGCAGCAGATCGTGCACGCCGTGGTGAAGGACCAACGTTAATTGAAACGGTTGCTTATCGCTTAACAGCGCATTCGTCGGACGATGACGATCGTGCATATCGTACGCCAGAAGAAATCGCAGAAGCAAAATCAAAAGATCCAATTTATTTATTTGCGAACTACTTAAAAGAAGTCGGCGTATTAACGGATGAACTGGAAAAAGAAATTGTTGATCGCGTGATGAAACAAGTAAACGAAGCGACAGACTACGCAGAAAAAGCACCATATGCACAACCAGAACATGCGTTGAAATACGTGTACGCAGAGGAGGAATAAATATGCCTGTCATTTCATATATCGATGCCGTTACGATGGCCATTCGCGAAGAAATGGAACGTGACCCGCGCGTATTCGTACTTGGGGAAGATGTCGGAAAAAAAGGGGGCGTATTTAAAGCGACGCAAGGGCTTTATGATCAATTTGGGGAAGAGCGAGTCATTGATACGCCGTTAGCGGAATCTGCGATCGTTGGTGTCGGGATCGGTGCGGCGATGTACGGATTACGCCCAATTGCTGAAATTCAATTTGCGGATTTTATTATGCCTGCTGTCAACCAAATTATTTCTGAAGCGGCGCGCATTCGTTATCGTTCGAATAACGATTGGAATTGTCCAATTGTTATTCGTGCTCCATATGGTGGCGGCGTTCACGGAGCGCTATATCATTCTCAATCTGTTGAAGCAATTTTTGCGAATCAACCGGGATTAAAAATCGTCATGCCGTCTACACCGTACGATGTGAAAGGATTATTAAAAGCAGCGATTCGAGATGAAGATCCTGTGCTGTTCTTTGAGCATAAGAGAGCATATCGTCTCATTAAAGGGGAAGTTCCAACAGACGACTATGTGCTTCCGATCGGTAAAGCAGACGTCAAACGTGAAGGAGAAGACATTACAGTTATTACGTACGGCTTATGCGTTCATTTTGCTCTGCAAGCTGCTGAAAAATTAGCGCAAGAAGGCATTTCCGCTCACATTTTAGATTTGCGTACCGTCTATCCACTTGATAAAGAAGCGATCATTGAAGCAGCAAGCAAAACAGGAAAAGTATTGCTTGTGACAGAGGACAATAAAGAAGGAAGCGTCATGAGCGAAGTAGCGGCGATTATTGCAGAACATTGCTTATTCGATTTAGACGCACCGATTATGCGACTAGCTGGTCCAGACGTTCCAGCTATGCCATATGCGCCAACGATGGAAAAATTCTTTATGGTCAACCCAGATAAAGTCGAAAAGGCGATGCGCGAATTGGCGCAGTTTTAAGGAGGAGTCACGATGGCGATTGAGAAAATTACGATGCCACAGCTTGGAGAAAGTGTAACGGAAGGAACGATTAGTCAATGGCTCGTATCTGTTGGCACGCGTGTCAACAAATACGATCCGCTTGCCGAAGTGATGACAGATAAAGTGAATGCGGAAATTCCATCTTCATTTGCTGGTGTGATTAAAGAAATTATCGCAAAAGAAGGGGAAACGTTGCCAGTTGGCGCCGTCATTTGTACGATTGAAGTCGAAGGAGAAGGCACAGAAACGGCGGAAACGAAACGAGAAGAAGCACCAAAAGCGGAAGTTCCGGCAGCGCCAGCACAAGCAGCAGCACCGAAAAAACCAGCGGGAGCAAAAGGCCGCTATTCGCCAGCCGTTCTTCGCCTTGCCCAAGAGCACAACATCGACCTTGAACAAGTACAAGGAACAGGCATGGGCGGACGCATTACGCGCAAAGACTTGTTGAAATTGATTGAATCCGGCAACATCCCAACGCCAAGTCAAGCGCCAACAGCTCCCGTTCAAGCGCAAGCGTCTGTGCAATCGGTGCAAGAAGCACCAAAAGCGGAAGCTCCTGCTGCGGCAGCACCAAAACAAGCCGCTATGCCTAACGTACCTGTTCAACCGGGCGATATTGAAATTCCAGTGACACCAGTTCGTAAAGCAATTGCGACAAACATGCTTCGCAGCAAACATGAAGCACCGCATGCATGGACGATGGTTGAAGTCGATGTGACAAACTTAGTTGCTTATCGCGATTCGATTAAAGACGAATTTAAAAAGCGCGAAGGCTTTAACTTAACGTATTTTGCGTTTTTTGTAAAAGCGGTGGCTCAGGCGTTAAAAGAATTCCCACAAATGAACTCGATGTGGGCAGGAGATAAAATTGTTCAAAAGAAAGATATTAACATTTCAATTGCCGTAGCAACAGATGATGCCTTATTCGTTCCAGTGATTAAACATGCTGATGAAAAATCGATTAAAGGCATTGCGCGTGAAATCGCTGAATTAGCAGCGAAAGTGCGCGCAGGTAAGCTCCGTCCGGAAGATATGCAAGGGGGCACATTTACGGTCAATAACACAGGTTCGTTCGGTTCGGTGCAATCGATGGGAATCATTAACTACCCGCAAGCAGCAATTTTACAAGTTGAATCGATCGTGAAACGCCCTGTTGTAAAAGACGGCATGATTGCTGTTCGCGATATGGTTAACCTTTGCTTATCGCTAGATCATCGCGTACTTGATGGTTTAATTTGCGGTCGCTTTTTAGCGCGTGTCAAAGAAATTTTAGAGCATGTAACAAAAGAAAACACACCAATTTACTAATGATGAGGAAGAGGGTAACGAATGGTTATCCTCTTCTTCTTATATCAATGATTTCTCTTTTCTTCCTTTCGACGATGTACTACAATAAAAAATGTAACGAATATTTTCAAAAATAAGAAAAGAAAGCGTTTTAACAACAAAGGGGGATGGGGTGCCACAATGAAACAAATATCGTTTCCGATTCCAAGCTATGACGAATGGAAACAAGAAGTTGAGAAATCGCTAAAAGGAAAACCGTTTGATCGGTTATATGCCACAACATACGAGCAAATTCAATTAAAACCGATTTATACACGCGCTGATTTAGAGGGGGTGCCTATTGAACAATATCCAGGTTTTCCTTCATATGTGCGCGGAACAGAAGTAGAAGGATATATAAAAAAAGGATGGGAAGTCAGTCAACAGTGCGAGGCTTCGACACCTGAACGATGGAATGAGCTGATGAAACATCAACTTGAACGTGGACAGACAGAAATTCATGTCGTATTGCCGAAGCTAAAATTTGTTGTTCAAACGATAGAACAAATAAAAACGATGTTTTCAAACATTTCTCTAGAAAATTACTCGCTTCGCATCGATACAGGGGCATGTGCATTTCCGTTTCTTCCGCTTTTTGTCGCATATATTGAGGAAAGTGGACAGCCGCTTAGTCGCATGCGCGGGACGATCGGAATGGATCCACTTCATTCACTGACGATCACAGGAAAGCTTCCTATGCCGCTTTCTACTTTATATGATGTCATGGCTGATGTGACGACATGGGCGAAAACACATATGCCACATGTGAAAACAATCCTTGTTCATGCCGATCCGTATCATAATGGGGGAGGCAATGCGATTCAACAGCTTGCTTTTGCTTTTGCCTCAGCGGTAGAGTATATAAATGAATGTCTCGAACGAGGATTGACGATTGATGACGTAGCCAACCGTATCGATTTTTCTTTCCCAGTTGGCTCACATTTCTTTATGGAAATTGCGAAGCTACGTGCTGCGCGGCTCATTTGGTCAAACATTGTGCAAGCGTTCGGAGGAAGCGAACAAGCGCAAAAACTGTCTATTCATGCGCGTACGTCGTATTTTACGAAAACGGTATATGACCCGTACGTCAACATGCTTCGCGCAACGACAGAAGCGTTTGCTGCGATCGTCGGTGGAGCAAACAGCCTTCATGTTTCACCGTTTAACGAACCGTTTGCAACAGAAGATGAATTTGCAGAGCGCATCGCGAGAAACACACAACTTATTTTGTTAGAAGAAGCCCATATCGGAAAAGTGATCGATCCAGCTGGCGGATCGTATTATGTAGAAACGTTGACAGCACAACTAGCAGAAGAAGCTTGGAAATTATTTCAACAGGTCGAAGCGCAAGGCGGGATGACAAAAGCGCTTCAATGTGGATTTGTGCAAAAGGAAATTGAAAACATAGCAAAACAACGTGAACAACATGTGAAAGCAAGAAAAGAAAAGATCGTCGGAACGAACGTATATGCAAACATTGCTGAGCCGTCAGCACCGAAACATACGTATACCTCTTACGGAAGCAATCATACGTATATCGATGTAAAAACAATGGAAGAAGCGCTTTCGCTTGTTAAACGTCGAGCGATCGCTCAACATGTTATACATGAAAAGGAAAGCATGACGATCGTGGCACCGATCCGACAATGGCGCTTATCTGAGCCGTTTGAACAGCTTCGCAAAGCATCGGAACGCCATGCAGAAACAAGCGGTCAGCGTCCAACTGTGCATCTTGTGAATCTCGGTTCCATTCCAAAACATAAAACGCGCGCCGATTTTATGACAGGCTTTTTTGAAGCAGGAGGATTTACGGTCGTAAAAAATGACGGTTATATGACGATAGAGGAAGCCGTTAACGGCATACTTGAAACAAACGGAACGCATTATATCATTTGCGGAACAGATGATGATTATGTAGATGCCGTTCCGCATATTGTGCGTCAAGTAAAAACAGAAAAAAGCGATGTTCGCATATATGTCGCAGGAAAGCTGCCATCACATATTGAAGCAACGTTTATGGAAGCGGGCGTCAATGGATTCATTCATATCGGTTCGAACTGCTACGATACGATTTTCGCATTTATGAAAGATATGGGGGTGAACGTGGATGGGGAAAATTAATTTTGCCAATCGACCGTTACAATATGGACAGACAGTTGATGAACAAACGTGGAAAAAAGCGATCGAACAAAAAGTAAGAGCAACATTCGATGAGCTCGTATTCCAAACAAATGAACATATTGCGATCAAACCGCTATATACGAAAGAAGATATAGCAAACCTCGATTTTCTTGACTATATGCCGGGCATTCCACCATACGTTCGTGGGCCATATCCATCGATGTACGTCAATCGCCCGTGGACGATTCGGCAATACGCTGGCTTTTCGACAGCGGAAGAAAGCAATGCATTTTATCGTCGCAACTTAGCGATGGGGCAAAAAGGGCTGTCTGTCGCTTTTGATCTTGCAACACATCGGGGATACGACTCCGACCATCCGCGCGTTATCGGGGATGTCGGCAAGGCAGGGGTAGCCATTGATTCTGTGTTAGATATGAAAACGTTATTTGATGGCATCCCGCTTGACCAAATGTCCGTATCGATGACGATGAACGGTGCCGTATTGCCAATTATGGCGTTTTACATTGTGACGGCCGAAGAACAAGGAGTAAAACAAGAACAGCTATCTGGAACGATTCAAAATGACATTTTAAAGGAATATATGGTGCGGAATACGTACATTTATCCACCAGAAATGTCCATGCGTATTATCGCAGACATTTTTGCGTATACGTCAAAACATATGCCGAAATTCAACAGCATAAGTATTTCAGGTTACCATATGCAAGAAGCAGGAGCACCTGCAGATATTGAACTCGCGTATACGCTTGCGGATGGATTAGAGTATGTGCGCACAGGACTAAAAGCAGGCATTGACATTGATTCATTTGCTCCGCGTCTATCGTTTTTCTGGGCGATTGGGATGAACTATTTTATGGAAGTAGCAAAAATGCGGGCAGCGCGAATCATTTGGGCGAAAATGATGAAGACGTTTCATCCGAAAAACCCAAAATCGCTCGCCCTTCGCACGCATTCGCAAACATCGGGATGGAGCTTAACTGAACAAGATCCGTTTAATAACGTCGTGCGCACATGTTTAGAAGCGCACGCCGCAGCGATGGGACATACGCAGTCGCTTCATACCAATGCGCTTGATGAGGCCATTGCATTGCCGACGGACTTTTCCGCTCGCATCGCACGCAATACGCAGCTTTATTTACAAGAAGAAACAGGCATTTGCCAAGTCATTGACCCATGGGCAGGTTCGTATTATGTGGAAACGTTAACGAACGAATTAATGAAGCGTGCATGGGCTCACATTGAAGAAATCGAAAATCTCGGCGGAATGGCGAAAGCGATTGAAACAGGTTTGCCAAAAATGCGCATCGAAGAAGCTGCGGCAAGAAGGCAAGCAAAAATTGACTCCGGTGCGGAGACGATTATCGGCGTGAATAAATATCGTCCAGAAAAAGAACAACCGATCGATATTTTAGAAGTCGATAATACGGCCGTTAGAGAGCGGCAAATTGAAAAATTAAAACAGTTGCGCGCTTCTCGTGATGAAGAACGCGTTCAACAAACGTTGCAAGCAATTACGAAAGCAGCAGAAACAGGTGAAGGAAACTTGCTTGCATTAGCGGTAGAGGCAGCGCGCGCTCGGGCGACGTTAGGAGAAATATCTGATGCGATTGAAAAAGTAGCAGGCAGGCATAAAGCGGTCATTCGTTCCGTTAGCGGCGTATATAGTTCAGAGTTTACAAACGAAGAAGAAATTGCCCGCGTCAAAAAAATGACGGATGAATTTTACGAACTAGAAGGAAGACGGCCACGCATTTTAATTGCAAAAATGGGACAAGATGGACATGACCGCGGAGCAAAAGTGATTGCGACGGCCTTTGCTGATTTAGGGTTTGATGTCGATATCGGTCCGCTCTTTCAAACACCAGAAGAAACGGCTCGGCAAGCGGTTGAAAACGATGTACATGTCGTTGGCATGAGCTCGCTTGCTGCGGGGCATAAAACGTTGTTGCCACAACTTGTTGAAGAGTTGCGGAAATTAGGGCGTGAAGATATTATCGTTGTCGTTGGTGGAGTCATTCCACCGCAAGACTACGAATTTTTATATGAACATGGCGCAGCTGCAATTTTTGGACCAGGTACAATCATCCCGGTAGCAGCACAAAAAGTATTGCATGAGATTTATCGACGACTCGGTTACGAGGAAGTGAGTGAATGAGCGAAGAACGGACATCTCGGCCTGAATGGGCTGATGACGGAAAGATGTTTGCAACGTCGTATGTGAAAGGAAACGATCGTGCCCATTTAGCGAAAGAAAACCGATCGATAAAACGAAAAGAACGTTCCGTTGAGGAATATGTCGCAGGTGTATTAAATCATGATCGCACCATTTTAGCGCAAGCAATCACGCTTATTGAAAGCAATGCAGCAAAACATACCGAAAAAGCTCAGCGCATTTTGCATGAACTTCTTCCATATGTCGGGCGCTCCATTCGCATTGGCATTACCGGTGTACCAGGAGCGGGAAAAAGTACGTTTATTGAAGCGTTTGGACAATTTTTATGTGAGAAAGGACATCGTGTTGCCGTATTAGCTGTCGATCCGAGCAGTTCAATTACAGGAGGAAGCATTCTTGGCGATAAAACGCGCATGGAACATTTAGCGCGCCATCCGCGTGCGTTTATTCGCCCCTCCCCATCAGGCGGGACGCTCGGTGGGGTGCATCGCAAAACACGCGAGACGATGTTGCTTTGTGAAGCGGCTGGATATGATATAATTCTTGTGGAAACGGTTGGTGTTGGTCAAAGCGAAGTGGCGGTGCGCGGTATGGTTGATTTTTTCTTATTGCTCGCTTTAACGGGCGCTGGTGATGAATTGCAAGGAATGAAAAGAGGAATGATGGAGCTCGTCGATGCGATCGTCATTAATAAGGCAGATGGCGACAATAAAAAGAAAGCAGAAGTAGCGAAAGAAGAATATAATCAAATTTTACACTACTTGCGTCATGCAACGAAAGGCTGGGAAACGAAAGCCTATACATGTTCTTCTCTTTACGGGGAGGGCATCGAACAAATTTGGGAAGTGATCGAAAAATTTGTGCAAACGACAAAACAATCGGGTGTGTTTGAGGAAAGAAGAAGAGAGCAGATGAAAGATTGGCTACATGCGATGATTAAAGATTACTTACACAACCGCTTTTTTCATCATCCAGTTGTACAACAACAGTTGCCGGCTATTGAAGAAGATGTGATGGCAGGAAAACAGCCTGTCACGATGGCTGCCGAGCAATTAATTCGTTTATATGAACAAATGTAAAAGGTGTCCGTGATGGGCACCTTTTATATTTGAATGTGTTATAATGGGGGCGGAGTGTGATAGTTATGCTAAAAATTGGTTATCGAACGACGAAAACAGCGATCGGAACAGCGAGCGCGATTGCGATTGCCCAATCGTTGCATCTTGAAAATTTCGCTTCTGCCGGAATTATTACATTACTTTGCATTCAAGTGACGAAAAAAAAGTCATTGCAAACGGCGCGTGCTCGGTTTGTTGCCGGTTTAGTTGGCTTGTTGTTTTCGTTTTTCTTTTTTGAAGGGCTTCGTTATCATCCGCTTTCGATCGGTTTATTGCTGTTATTTTTTATTCCGACGACCGTTTCGTTGAAAGTGACCGAAGGAATTGCGACAAGTGCGGTCATCATTTTGCACGTATATATGGCGAAAACGATGACGTGGCATCTCGTATATAATGAGGTGATGTTGATGATTATCGGCATCGGCATCGCTTTGCTCGTCAATATGTACATGCCGAGCGTAGAAAAAGATTTAAAAGAATATCAGCGCATTGTAGAAGATTTATTTCGCATCATTTTTAAAGAAATTGTTCATTATTTACGGACGAATGAAAGTTTATGGGATGGAAAAGAAATTGCGTTAGCGGGCGATACGTTAAAGCAAGCAAAGGCGCTTGCATTGCAAAATATTGAAAACCATTTTTTGCGCAATGAAGATTATTATTACCGATATTTTCGTATGCGCGAACGGCAATTTGAAATTATTGAGCGGATGTTGCCACTGATTAGTTCCATGACATATACGGTCGAGCAACGCAATATGATTGCTGATTTTATCGATGAACTAAGCGATGCGATTCACCCGGGAAATACAGCGGATCGTTTTATTCAACAACTTGAGGAGATGAAAAAGCAGTTTCAACAAATGCCGTTACCAAAAACGCGCGAGGAGTTTGAACAACGTGCGGCTCTTTTGCATTTTGTGAAAGAGATGGAACAATATTTAATCATCAAAAGTCAATTGTAGCCGTATGATCGCCCTTTTTTCACGCACAATAATTGAAAAAGGGTGAGATGATGCCGCTTCTTTTTGCTTTTTTTCTTTTTCTTTCACCGCTTTGGCCGCTCGGAGACAATCCACGTGTTGGTGATCCGATGATTATTGTTAACAAACAAACGAATCAACTTGCTTTTATTCGCCATGGGAAAATTGAACGTATATATCGTGTTGCTACAGGAAAAACGAATGCGCTCACGCCAGAAGGATTATTTACCGTCACGGTAAAGGCAATCAATCCGTACTATCGAAAGAAAAACATTCCAGGCGGCGCCCCGAACAATCCGCTCGGTACAAGATGGATCGGATTTGATGCGCGCGGGACAGATGGACGAACGTATGGGATTCATGGAACGAATCGACCGTCATCGATTGGACGTTATATAACCGAAGGATGTGTACGCATGCACAATCGCGATGTCGAGGCGTTATATCCGAACGTGCCAATAGGAACGAAAGTAGCGATTGTAAAAACAAATGAATCGTTTCAGCAGCTCGGTAAAAAGTATGGGGCGCTGAAATAAACAAAGAACAAGCTGACCGAATTGGTCAGCTTGTTCTATATCCACATGCTTAATCCAGCGAGCAAAGAAGTCAAAAGCATCGAGCCGAGCATTAAATAAACAACAATTTTTTGCACTTTTTTTGAATGCATGTTCTTCACCTCTTGCTTCCTATTGTACAAACATGCTGTTTGGCAAACAAGAAGGAAAAATGCAAAAAAAGAAGGAAAAAAGAAAAAAGATGTCGAAATACATAGATGGTTTGCAACCGAGAACAACAAAGGGGTTGGGGTTATGGAGGTAAAAAAAGTCGATCATATTGGCATTGCAGTCAAATCGTTAGACGAGGCGCTTCCGTTTTATACGGATACGCTCGGCTTATCGTGCATTGGCATTGAAACAGTCGAATCAGAACAGGTCCGGGTAGCATTTTTAAAAGTTGGCGATGTCAAGCTTGAACTGCTTGAGCCGCTCTCTGAACATAGCCCGATTGCTTCTTTTATTGAAAAGCGAGGCGAAGGCATTCATCATGTCGCGCTTGGGGTTGATCATATCGAACAGCGCATCGAAGAGTTAAAAAATAACGGCATTCGTATGATTCACGAGCAACCGAAGCGCGGTGCAGGCGGTGCACACATCGCTTTTATGCATCCGAAGTCAGCCCGCGGCGTGTTATATGAGCTTTGTGAAAAGGTCGGTGGGCAATAATGGACATGTACGATAAAATCAACGAGCTGTATGACCGTCGCCGAGAAATTGAGTTAGGCGGTGGCGACGATAAAATTGCAAAACAACATGAAAAGGGAAAATTAACAGCAAGAGAGCGCATCGATCTTTTATTAGATGAAGGGACGTTCGTTGAGTTAAATCCGTTTATTGAACATCGTTGCACCGATTTTGGATTAGCGGGAAAAAAAGGACCAGGTGACGGAGTTGTCACAGGATACGGTAAAATCGATGGGCGAACAGTATTTGTCTTTTCGCAAGACTTTACTGTATTCGGTGGAGCACTTGGGGAGATGCATGCGAAAAAAATTGCGAATATTATGGATTTAGCGGCGAAAACAGGGGCTCCAATCATTGGATTAAACGATTCTGGTGGCGCGCGCATTCAAGAAGGTGTATTGTCGCTTGATGGATACGGCCATATTTTTTATCGGAACTCGATTTATTCGGGGGTCGTTCCACAAATTTCCGTCATTATGGGGCCATGTGCAGGAGGGGCTGTCTATTCACCAGCCATTACTGATTTTGTATTTATGGTCGAAAAAACGAGCCAAATGTTTATTACCGGACCGAAAGTGATTGAAACGGTGACAGGCGAAAAAATTAGCGCGGAAGATTTAGGTGGCGCGCGCGTTCATAATACGATTAGCGGAAATGCTCACTTTTCAGGAGCGACAGAAGAAGAGGTGCTTGCGCAAGTACGACGACTATTAAGCTATCTTCCACAAAATTGTCAAGAAAAGCCGCCTGCTGCACCTGCACAAAAGGAAAGCGATTATCGTCCCGATTTAGCGGATGCCATTCCTATTGATGCGGTGCGTCCATACGATGTGCGAAACGTCGTGTGGCAAGTCGTTGACGAAGGATCGTTTATGGAAGTACAAAAAGATTTTGCGAAAAATATTGTCATCGGTTTTGCCCGCATAAAAGGGGAAGTTGTCGGACTTGTATGCAACCAGCCGAAGTTTATGGCGGGAGGACTAGATATTGACTCATCGGATAAAGCGGCGCGCTTTATTCGCTTTTGCGACTCGTTTAATATTCCGATTATTACATTTGAAGATGTGACAGGCTTTTTCCCAGGAGTCAAACAAGAGCACGGGGGCATCATTCGCCATGGAGCGAAAATTTTATATGCGTATTCGGAAGCGACGGTGCCGAAAATAACGGTCATTTTACGGAAAGCATATGGCGGAGCATACGTTGCATTAAACAGTAAATCGATCGGAGCCGATGTCGTATACGCATGGCCAAATGCAGAAATTGCCGTTATGGGACCACAAGGGGCAGCGAACATTATTTTCGCAAGCGACATCGAAAATAGTCCGAACCCAGAAGAAACGCGGGCGCAAAAAATTGAAGAATACCGCGATAAGTTCGCGAATCCGTATGTCGCAGCCAAGTACGGTATGGTCGATGACGTCATCGATCCGCGAGATACGAGAATCAAGCTCATTCAAGCGCTCGATATGCTTCGCCATAAACAGGAAGAGCGTCCAAAAAAGAAACATGGGAATATTCCGTTGTAAACATATACCGCCATTCGTTTGGCGGTATATATTTTTTGAAAAATAATCGTACATTTCGCAAACGATGTAAAAATCCGTTATACTTAAAAGTGAGTACATACATAGGAGGATGCATGATGGTCAATGAGCAACGTTTAGTTGATGAATTTTTAGAGCTTGTACAAATTGATTCTGAAACAAAATATGAACGTGACATTGCAGATGTGCTGAAAGCGAAATTTGAAGCGCTCGGTTTACACGTTATTGAAGATGATACGACCGCACAAACAGGTCATGGAGCAGGAAACTTAATTTGTACATTGCCCGCGACAAAAGAAGGAGTCGATCCGATTTACTTCACATCACACATGGATACCGTTGTGCCAGGAAAAGGGGTCAAGCCGTCGATTCAAGATGGATATATTGTGACAGATGGGACAACGATTTTAGGAGCGGACGATAAAGCAGGGCTTGCCGCCATGTTTGAAGCGATCCGAGTATTAAAAGAAAAACAAATCGCGCACGGCACAATTCAATTTATTATTACTGTTGGAGAAGAGTCCGGTCTCGTTGGGGCGAAGGCGCTTGATCCGTCGCTCATTCAAGCGAAATTTGGATATGCGCTAGATAGCGATGGAAAAGTTGGACAAATTATCGTTGCTGCTCCGACGCAAGCGAAGTTGAAAGTGACCGTTCACGGAAAGACGGCTCATGCTGGTGTTGCACCAGAGCGTGGCGTATCGGCAATTACAATCGCCGCGAAAGCGATTGCGCAAATGCCGCTTGGGCGCATCGATGAAGAAACAACCGCCAACATCGGCCGTTTTGAAGGTGGAACACAAACAAATATCGTTTGCGATCGCGTTGACATTTTAGCAGAGGCGCGTTCGCTCGTTCCGGAAAAAATGGAAGCGCAAGTCGCGAAAATGAAAGAAGCGTTTGAGCGAGTAGCGGAAGAAATGGGTGGTCGTGCAGATGTTCACGTGGAAGTGATGTACCCAGGATTTAAATTTGGAGATGGGGATCATGTTGTTGAAGTAGCGAAGCGAGCGGCTGAAAAAATTGGTCGTCCGCACGAGCTGTTGCGTAGCGGTGGCGGTAGCGATGCGAATGTCATTGCAGGATTTGGTATTCCGACTGTAAACTTAGCGATCGGTTATGAAGACATTCATACAACAAATGAACGAATGCCAATTGAAGAACTTGTCAAAGCAACGGAGATGGTGCTTGCCATTATTGAGGAAGTAGCGACAAGGGGGTGAAACGATGGAAAAAGTCGTCGTTTTTCAACTTGCGAACGAACAATATGCCATTCCCGTTGAACATGTTGTTTCCATCGAAAAAATGAGCCGTCCGACGATCATCCCAGGAATGCCTTCGTATATGCTCGGTGTTGTGCGCATTCGCGGCGAACTCGTTCCTGTGCTTGATACGTCGCAAATTTTATATCGCCGTCCATATACAGAAACAGAAAAAACGCGTCTCATCGTTGTCGATACAGACGATGTACATGTTGCGTTTATTGTAGACGATGCAAAAGAAATTATTGATATCCCGTCACATATGATGAAGCAAGTGAATATGCTCGCTTATCAACAAACGCCATACTTCATCGGCATTGCGAACTTGCCTGATCGGCTAATTACCGTCATTGATCCGACAATATTGTTCGATCATTTAGAAGGATCGAGTACAATTAAAGAACATATAAAAAATGAGAAACAGAACACTTGAACGAGAAAAGATGATTATGGTATGTTCTTTTTTGAACAATCAAAATATAGAAAGGAACGTTTGCTATGGCGAAACAACAAATTGGTGTGATCGGTTTAGCGGTCATGGGAAAAAACTTGGCGCTTAACATTGAAAGCCGTGGATATTCCGTTGCCGTATATAACCGTTCACGCGAAAAAACAGACGAGTTTTTAAAAGAAGCGGAAGGGAAAAACGTCGTCGGTACATATAGCATCGAAGAGTTTGTCAACGCACTTGAAAAACCGCGCAAAATTTTATTAATGGTAAAAGCAGGTGCCGCAACAGACGCAACCATTGAGCAACTAAAGCCGTATTTAGAAAAAGGCGATATCGTGATTGATGGCGGCAACACGTATTTTAAAGATACACAACGCCGCAATAAAGAACTTGCTGAACTTGGTATTCATTTTATCGGTACAGGCGTTTCCGGTGGAGAAGAAGGGGCGCTGAAAGGCCCTTCCATTATGCCGGGGGGACAAAAAGAAGCGCACGAACTCGTTCGCCCGATTTTTGAAGCGATTGCCGCAAAAGTCGATGGCGAGCCGTGTACGACATATATCGGTCCAGACGGTGCGGGCCATTACGTAAAAATGGTGCATAACGGCATTGAATACGGCGATATGCAATTAATTGCCGAAGCGTACTTTTTACTAAAACATGTGCTTGGCTTAAACGCGCAAGAGCTTCACGAAGTGTTTGCGGAGTGGAATAAAGGAGAATTAGATAGTTATTTAATCGAAATTACGGCAGACATTTTTACAAAAATCGATGAAGAAACAGGCAAGCCGCTCGTCGATGTCATTTTAGACAAAGCAGGGCAAAAAGGAACAGGAAAATGGACGAGCCAAAACGCGCTCGATTTAGGCGTTCCGCTGCCGATTATTACCGAGTCCGTATTTGCGCGCTTTATTTCCGCCATGAAAGAAGAACGTGTGCAAGCAAGCAAGCTATTAGCAGGCCCAGCAGTGAAGCCGTATGAGGGTGATCGCGCGCACTTCATTGAAGCCGTTCGCCGCGCGCTTTACATGAGTAAAATTTGCTCGTACGCCCAAGGCTTTGCGCAAATGAAAGCTGCTTCGGAAGAATACAACTGGAATTTACAATACGGCAATATCGCGATGATTTTCCGTGGCGGTTGCATCATTCGTGCGCAATTTTTACAAAAAATTAAAGAAGCGTACGACCGCGATCCAGCGTTGCCAAACTTATTGCTCGATCCATACTTTAAAGACATCGTCGAAAACTATCAACAATCGCTTCGCGAAATTGTCGCAACCGCAGCGATGCGCGGCATTCCAGTCCCAGCGTTCGCTAGCGCCTTAGCATATTACGACAGCTATCGAATGGACACATTGCCAGCGAACCTTATCCAAGCACAGCGCGACTACTTCGGTGCGCACACATACGAGCGTATCGACAAAGAAGGCGTTTTCCATACGGAATGGTTGAAATAAACGAACACCCCCTAGGGCAAGTGGCTCTAGGGGGTATACTTTTTCCACCAGCAAATGCTTATTGTTCAAACAATAATACACGCGCTGGGGCGGCGTCAGTGCCGACGAGTTTGAGGGGAGCAGCAACCATCCAATATTCGCCAGCTGGTACGTCTTTTAGGCGAAGTCCTTCGATGACGATAATGCCGTGACCGAACAACGTTTTATGTGTTGGATGTCCCGCTTGGTTTCGTTCGACGCCGAGCGCATCAATGCCGACGCCGCGAATGCGTTTTTTTGCTAAGTGCATCGCAGCATCTTCAGCAACGTAAATAAATTCAAAGTTAAAGGCATCGTCGAATGAATTTTTTGTTTTAAATAAGATAAAATCATTCTCTTGAATATCAAAATGAATGAGATCTTCTTTTGTAATGCGATCATTGACGTTTGTGACGTCTAAAACTTTGCAGTAGCCGACGAGTTTTTCAAGCGGAATCGTTTCAAATGTTTCCCCGTCTTTTACCATATGGAGTGGTGCGTCAATGTGCGTGCCCGTATGCACATCCATATCGATGCGCGATTCAGTGACGTAATCGTTCGTGACGGTCGTTAGCTTCGGCTGTTTTTCCGGCTTATTTTTATACACAGGCATCCCTTCAAAAATCGGGGCGGTGACATCGTACATTTTCATGTTTCGTTCCTCCTTACATTGTTCCGTTTAGCGACCACCAGTGGAAGCCGTCTTTTTGCAATAGTTCATCTGCCTTTTTTGGCCCCATCGAGCCAGCTTCGTAGTTCGGGAAGTCAACCGCTTTCGTATTTTCCCATACTTCAGAAATCGGGTCGACAAAGCTCCATGACGCAGCGACTTCGTCCCAGTGCGTAAAGTTTGTCGCATCGCCGCGCATGCAGTCATATAACAACTTTTCATACGCTTCTGGTGTATTAATGCCGTCAATGCAATTGTTGCAGTAATCTAGCTTAATCGGCGTCGTTTTCATGCTTTCGCCGCTTTTTTTCGCATTTAAATGAAGCGTAATCCCTTCATCTGGTTGAATATGAATGACGAGCAAATTCGGATGAACGTATTCGCTCGTGCGATAATATAAATTCATCGGTACGTCTTTAAATTGCACAACAATTTTCGTTGATTTTTCAGTCATTCGTTTTCCTGTTCGTATGTAAAATGGCACACCTGCCCACCGGAAGTTGTCGATCATTAGTTTCCCTGCGACAAACGTTTCCGTATTAGAATGTGGATCGACGCTATGTTCTTCACGATACCCGACGACTTGTTGCCCGCGCACAATGCCGCGCCCGTATTGCCCGCGCACGAAATATTTGTCGACGTCATCATGCGTCATCGGACGAAGCGCGCGAAGCACTTTCACTTTTTCACTGCGAATGTCATCTGTTGTCAGCTTAATTGGCGGCTCCATTGCGAGAAGGGCAACCATTTGTAGCATATGGTTTTGCACCATATCGCGAAGCGCACCAGAATGATCATAGTAACGACCGCGATCTTCCACTCCGAGCGTTTCGCTTGATGTAATTTGAATATTGGCAATAAAGCGATTGTTCCAAAGCGGTTCAAAAATCGCGTTCGCAAAGCGAATGACTTCAATGTTTTGCACCATTTCTTTTCCAAGGTAATGGTCAATTCGGAAAATTTGTTCCTCGGAAAACGATTGTCGAATTTCTTCATTTAATTTTTGTGCGCTCTGTAAATCGTGTCCGAACGGCTTTTCAATAACTAATCGCGTCCAGCCGTTTGTCGCTGTCAGTCCTTCTGATTTTAAATGCGATGTAATCGTTCCGAAAAACTCAGGCGCCATCGCCAAGTAAAAAATGCGGTTGCCTGGAATATGAAATTGCTCTTCCACCCGCGTTAATAATTCATTTAATTGTTCATATGATTTTGTATTTGTTGCATCTAATGAATGATAGTAAAAATGAGAAATAAATTGATTATCCATTAATTCTTGTTTTGTTGCTTCTTCAATCGTTTCTTTTACGTAATGACGAAACGATTCATCTGTATGGGGACGACGAGCGACGCCAACAACCGCAAACTGTTCAGAAAGCTTTCCTTTTTGATAAAGTTTATAAATAGATGGGAATAATTTGCGTTTTGCTAAGTCGCCAGTCGCGCCAAAAATAACAATTGTTGCTTTTGGTTGTACGTCATTCACGGACCATATACCTCACTTTTATTCATTTTTTGAAAGGTTCATGATAATGTAATTTTAGAGGTTTATTGTGGTAAACGCAAATGTTTTATCCGACTAAAGAAAAGAGAGGAGTTTGTAGCGTGGAATTATTGTTTTTAGGAACGGGCTCTGGTGTCCCGTCAAAAGGGAGAAACGTATCGGCAGTTGCCCTTCAGCTATTAGAAGAAAGAGGAGCGACATGGCTGTTCGATTGCGGCGAAGCAACGCAACATCAAATTTTACATACGTCTATTCGCCCGCGACGCATTGAACGTATTTTTATTACTCATTTACACGGCGATCACATTTTTGGCTTGCCTGGATTGCTTGGAAGTCGCTCATTTCAAGGGGGAGAAACGCCTCTTTTTGTTTACGGTCCGGCTGGTATTCGTTCGTTTGTTGAAACTGCCTTGGCGGTTAGCGGCACGCGGTTAAAATATGATTTGCATATTCATGAGTTTACAGAAGGTGTTATCTTTGAAGATGAGCAGTTTATTGTTACAGCGAAATTGCTTGATCACGGTTTGCCTTCATACGGTTTTCGAATCGTTGAAAAAGATTTACCGGGCACGTTGCTCGTTGATCAATTGCGTGTACTTGGCGTGCGCCCAGGCCCGATTTATCAACAAATTAAGCGAGGGGAGATTGTCACATTAGATGATGGAACTGTCATTGATGGACGGAACTTTGTAGCCCCGCCAAAGAAAGGACGCATTGTTTCGATTATAGGAGATACGCGTTATTGTGAGGCGAGTGTGGAATTGGCGAAACAAGCGGACGTCCTTGTCCACGAGGCAACATTTCGTGCCAAAGAAGCGCATTTAGCGCATGATTACTATCATTCAACGACGTTGCAAGCAGCGGAAGTAGCGAAACGAGCGGAAGTGAAGCAACTCATTTTGACACATATTAGTTCCCGTTACCAAGGAGAGATGTGTGACGAACTCGTTGAAGAAGCGAAAACGATTTTTCCGAACGTGTCACTTGCTTTCGATTTTTCATCGTTTCCAATTTTACGAAAAGAGGGTTAACAATGATCGAAGTAAAAGGAAGCGTCATTGATAAACACACACGATGTGTACATTATCATAGTGAACGCGATGTCATTGCGATTAAGTTTTATTGCTGCAAAACATATTTTCCGTGTGTACATTGCCATGAACAACATGGTTGTGGCAAGCATATCGTATGGCCGAAAGAACGTTTTCATGAAAAAGCGGTTTTATGCGGTGTTTGTCAAACTGAGCTGACGATTGAACAATATATGACAAGCAATTACCATTGCCCACATTGCAACGCGGCGTTTAATCCGGGATGTCAACTTCACGCTTACTATTATTTTGAAATGTAAAAGGATGTCCGCCACATTGGACATCCTTTGTCGTGTTTTACCACCCTCTGACATATGGCTTCGGTGCTTCAAGCGATATACCGAGTTCGTTGGCAGCTGTTTTTGGCCAATATGGGTTGCGAAGAAGCTCGCGACCGATAAAAATGAGATCGGCACGGCCATTGCGTAAAATTTCTTCCGCTTGTAAGCTAGACGTAATGAGTCCGACAGCACCAGTTGGCACGTTTGCTTCACGGCGAATCGTTTCCGCAAATGGCACTTGATAACCTGGATACGCATCAATTTTTGCTGGAACGACGGCGCCAGAGCTGACGTCAATGAGGTCAACGCCTTGCGCTTTCATTTGTTTTGCATATTCGACATAGTCTTTCACTGTTAAACCATCTGGATGATAATCGTGTGCGGAAATACGGACAAATAGCGGTCCGTTCCATACTTCTTTTACTGCTTCAATGATTTCACTTAAAAAGCGGTAACGGTTTTCTCCACCGTATTCGTCTGTTCGTTTGTTTGTGAGCGGCGATAAAAATTCGTTAATGAGATAGCCGTGAGCAGCATGAATTTCAATGACGTCAAATCCCGCTTCTTTGGCGCGTCGTGCCCCTTGTTGAAACGCATCGATCGTTTCTTCAATGTCTTCTTTTGTCATTTCTTTTGGTGTTCGCATCGTTTCATCAAATGGAATGGGGGATGGTGCAATAATTTCTCCAGAAACGGTTGCCTTTCGTCCGGCATGGGCAAGCTGAATGCCGATGTTTGCACCTTGTTCATGAACGAGCGTGGTAAGCGTACGCAAGCCGTCGATATGGTTATCATCCCAAATCCCTAAATCGCGAGCTGAAATTCGTCCTTGTGGCGTCACGGCTGTCGCTTCCACCATAATGAGCCCGACTTGCCCGACAGCGCGCGTTGCATAATGAACGAGATGCCAGTTGTGCACCGTTCCGTCTTCGCGATCGCACGCATACATACACATCGGCGACATAACAATGCGGTTTTTAAAGGTAACATCTCGAATCGTATATGGTGAAAATAACATGTTTCATCCCTCCCACAGTATGTTTCATAACAAATGATACCATGGGTGTTTGGAAAAGAAAAACAACTTGCACTATTGAACGGAAGAAAGCAATGCTTCGCCAAGTTCTTTTGATCGTTCAGTTGCTCGTTTAATGCATGCAATCATCGCTTCTTGGTAGCGATAACGTTCAAGTACCCCAATGCCAGCTTCTGTCGTTCCGCCTGGACTTGTTACTTCTTTGCGCAAAACGGAAGGATGTTTGTTTGTTGCTTTTAACATATGAGCAGCACCGATAATCGTTTGTAAAATAAGCTCTTTTGCAATATCGCGCTCAAGTCCAATTTCATCCGCTGCTTTTTCCATCGCTTCGACTAAATAGTAAACGTACGCCGGTCCACTACCCGATAGCCCTGTTACTGCGTGTAAATGCTTTTCATCAACAATCGTCACAATCCCGACCGTTTCAAATAGCTCTTTTGCCATGTGGACATGTTTATCTGTTGCATAGGCACCTTGTGCGAGCGCTGTGGCAGATTGCCCGATAGCTGCTGATGTATTTGGCATGGCACGAATGACAGGCATTTGTTTTCCGATGAGCGATGCAATCGTATCCGTCGTCACTCCCGCAAGCAATGAAATAATAAGTTGTTGTTCATGAAAAGCATGTGCGATCGGCGTTAAGCTTTCGGCAACGTCTTTTGGCTTCATCGCTAAAATAACGATATCAGCTTCTTTGACGGCTTGTTCTTTATTCGTTTCGATTCGTACCCCGTATGTTTGTTGCATATACGTCAGTCGCTCCATTCGAGAGCGATTCGTTACAATCATTTGTTTCGGCTCATATAGTGTCTGTGTCACTCCTGAAATGAGCGCTTCTGCCATCGACCCTGCACCGAGAAATGTGATCGTCATTTTTTTCTCCTCCTCGTCTCCAAAATAAAAAGACCTTTCGTCCGATAAAGGACGGAAAGGTCTTTATTTCCGCGGTACCACCTTTGTTGGCACAATGTGCCCACCTCTGATGCCGATATCGTCGGCAAGACGGTTAGGTTTGCCTAACTGCTCATAGGGTAGGTTCCATGATAAAGAGGGTAATGAAACCTTTCAGCCTATGGGTTTCACTCTCTTGTTACCGTTTATCATGTACTGGCCCTATTCATCGCTTTACACATATATGATTTGTTTGCAATTATGCATGAAAAACAAGCTTGTTGTCAATAGGTTATACGTTTTTATTTTCTGAATTTTTTAATAAATAAATAAAAATAAATGACAAACGAAAAAAATAAGTGTAAACTGATAAACAGACGAAACGAAAAGTTATGATGATATAATGAAGGAGCCGAAAAAATGGAACAGTTGCATCGCATTGTCGTCCCAACGCCATTTGCCGTTGGCGATGTCAATATGTATATTGTCAAAGGAGACCGTTTAACGCTTATTGATGCTGGGGTGAAAACGGAAGAAGCATGGCATGTCTTCGTTCGTGAATTACGCGAACTCGGCTATGAACCGGAAGATATTGAGCAAGTCATCATTACACATCACCATCCAGATCACGTCGGTTTACTCGATTATTTACCGCCGTCGCTTCCCGTTATTGGCCATCGCAAAGCTGCACCGTGGATTGCGAAAGATGCTGCTTTTTTTGCGTGGCATCAACAATATTTTGAGCAATTTTTAATTGAATGTGGAATTGGAGAAGAAGGGCTCGCGAAACTTGGAAACTTTCGACGCTCTCTCCGTTTTTCGTGCGAGCGCTCGCTCACCCAAGAAGTAAAAGAAGGGGATATGATTGAAGGCTGGACGGTTATCGAAACGCCAGGTCATGCACAAAGTCATATTGTATTATATCGTGAAGCAGATGGCTTGATGATTGGAGGAGATCATTTGTTAGCGACCATTTCATCTAATCCATTGTTAGAGCCGCCTGCGATCGGGAAACAAGAGCGCCCAAAACCACTTTTGCAATATAACGATTCATTAAAAAAACTACTGAATTACGACATTGCCACAATTGTTACAGGACATGGAGAAGATGTGACAGATGTTGCATCACTTGTCGAAAAGCGGCTTGAAAAACAAAAAGAGCGTGCACAATATGTATGGCAATTGTTAAGTGAAAAGCCAATGACGGCATTTGACGTATGTCGTGCGCTTTTTCCGTCCGTATATGAACGTGAATTTTTATTGACGATGTCCGAAACGATTGGTCAACTCGATTATTTAGAAGCGATCGGAGCAGTGAAAAAAGAAAAAGATGATCAAATATATATGTACGAAGTGGTGAGATCATGAATTTAGCAGGGAAATACGTCGTTATTACAGGAGCGTCGAGCGGCATTGGCGAACAAATTGCATACGAAGTAGCTAAACGTGGAGGAATACCGATATTGCTCGCTCGCTCAAAAGAAAAGTTGGCGCAAATCGCGCAACATATTGAACAAACGTACGGCATGTCTTGCTTATATGAACAGTTAGATGTCAGCAATCAAGAGGAAGTAGATGTTGTATTTGATCGATTACTTGCGTCTGTCGATATCGATATTCTCGTCAATAATGCCGGATTCGGTGTGTTTCGCTATGTCGAGCATATTGATTTGTTGGAAGCGAAGCAAATGTTTGATGTCAACGTACTCGGATTGATCGCGTGTACAAAAAAAGTGTACACACATATGATGAAAAAACGATCCGGCCACATTATTAATGTCGCATCTCAAGCAGGAAAAATTGCGACGCCGAAATCGAGCGTATATGCCGCAACAAAACATGCTGTCCTTGGATTTACAAATAGCTTGCGAATGGAAGCGTCCATGTATGGCATTTTTGTCACTGCTGTGAACCCTGGACCGATCGAAACAAACTTTTTTACCGTTGCTGATACGTCTGGGGAATATGTGAAAAACGTGAAACGATGGATGCTCCGCCCTGAATTTGTCGCAAAACGTATCGTTGATGTGATGCTTACTCCGACGCGCGAAGTGAATTTGCCGTTTTGGATGCATATAGGAAGTCGATTGTATCAATTATTTCCATCGGTCATCGAAAAAATGGGAAAACAGGCATTTTTAAAAAAGTAAGCGAGGTGTAAATGGTGAAAATTACGATAACAGAACGGGCGATCGAACAACTTCGCCGTGTTCGTGGAAACAAGCACGTCAAGCTGACATACGATACAGATGATTGCGGATGTGCCGTAAACGGAGTGCCTATGTTACTGCTTGTCAATCAATTAGACGAACATGATGTAGAGATTGAAACAAACGATATACCTATTTGGATGGAAAAACATCGGCTCATTTTTTTTGATGAACAAATGACGATTGATGTTGTTGATGGAGCAGGATGTTTTCAATTAAAAAGCCCGAATCAAATTTTAAATGCGCGCATGTCGCTTATGGAGCGTTGAAAAGACAAGCCCGGAATAAAAGCCGGGCTTATTCGTTTTTCGGAGCGCGAACGACGGATTGAAATTTTCCTTTATGAGCTGTATCACAAAATGGCATATTTTGTGAGAGCCCGCAACGACAGAGAGAAAATGTTTCTTTCGTTTCAAACTTGTTTCCTTCCATATCAATTAATTCAACATCTCCGGTTACACGAAATGAACCGTTATCCATCACTTTAATTTGCACTTTCGCCATATATCCCACCTCCTTGTATACCTTATATCGTATATACTATCTGTTTTATATCAGAAAAGCAAGAACGTGAATATTTGTCAGAACAGTGACAAGATAAATGGATATGATTTTTTGTGACCAATGTCACATGATATAAACATTCCTTCTTGTACAATGAGAAGTAGTGAGCGAATCGGAGGGATGAAATATGCGTGATTTTCAAAAAAATCCATTTATTGTTATATGGGAGTTAACGAGGGCGTGTCAGCTCAATTGTCTTCATTGTCGAGCCGAAGCACAGTATCATCGCGATCCGCGTGAATTAACGTTTGAAGAAGGAAAACAATTGATTAATGACATTTATGAGATGGATCAGCCTCTTCTCGTGTTTACAGGTGGAGATCCGCTTATGCGTCCAGATGTGTACGATATTGCTAAATATGCGATTGATAAAGGGCTTCGTGTATCAATGACCCCAAGTGCAACCCCAAACGTGACAAAAGAAGCTATCCGAAAAGCGAAAGAAGTAGGCCTTGCTCGTTGGGCATTTAGCTTAGATGGTCCGAATGCGGATATTCACGATCACTTTCGTGGGACGTCCGGTTCATTTGATTTAACGATGAAGGCGATTCAATATTTACACGAACTCGACATTCCAATCCAAATAAATACAGTCATCTCTCGTTATAACGTTCATGTGCTTGACGAGATGGTGCAACTTGTTGAAAAGCTCGGCTGCGTGCTTTGGAGCGTATTTTTTCTCGTACCGACGGGCAGGGGAAAAGAGACAGATATGATTTCGCCTGTTGAGCATGAAAAAGTGTTTCGCTGGCTTTACGAAACGAGCAAACGTGTACCGTTTGATATAAAAACAACAGCAGGACAACATTATCGTCGCGTTGTTTTGCAACAAAAAATGCGCGAACAGCAAATTCATGGCGACATTCGTTATGAAGATGTGTTAATGAAAGGATTAACTGGACAAGTAGACGGACTAGGGCGTGCTCCAAAAGGAGTAAACGATGGAAACGGTTTTGTATTTATTTCGCATATTGGTGACGTATATCCAAGTGGACTATTGCCTGTAAAAGCAGGGAATGTACGTGAACAATCGTTATCTCATATTTATCGCCATTCTCCAATTTTCAAACAGTTAAGAAATCCAGACGGATATAAAGGGAAATGTGGGGTATGTGAATTTCGTTACGTTTGTGGTGGGTCGCGTTCAAGAGCATATGCCGTTACAGGCGACTACTTAGCAAGCGAACCGTACTGCATCTACATCCCAAAAGCATGGCGTCAAAAAGAAAAGGTCGGCGAATAGCCGGCCTTTTTTACATGTTCATATGATGTCCTTGCCCATTTCCGAGGGATGGATCTAACATACCAAAAATCATGGCGATATGAGCGACAATTAAAAAAATACCAACGAATATAGCATGCATTTTTAATTTTTGTTCTTCGCTCCAATTTCGTCCAATAACATGTAAATCTAATAAAGTTAATCCAAAGAGAGGGATAACTCCTAATAAGTAAAATGTTACAGCAATAACATCAATCCACCCTCTCCATTCCCCATTCATTGTGAGTGGAATGACAGCTGTGATGAACAAATAAATGAAGACAAACAAAAAATAAATCCCACCTATAATGCTACATATTTTATTTACTTTTCGAATGTTTCCATCAAAACGTCTTGTAAAAAGAATGGCTAATTCAGTAATGGCAACAGTTTCAGCGAGTATCACGGGAATTGCCATGAATAAAATTAAATTCCATGGTTGATTAACGGCCAATAGCTCCATATAGTGCGTCATGCTCATATATGCTTCCTCCTTTATTTTTTTTGTTTCACATTGTATATAACAATAAATTGTGCATTTTTTTTGCAGAAACGAAGAAAAAATTGTGACTAATTCTATATTTTTAAAAAAATAGTTTGTGAATTAATGATCATTATGATTGTGCTCTAACAAAAAATTATAGCGCGAATAAAGTAAGGGAAATATGAACTTTATCACATTTCATGTTGTATTTTTCATGAAATGTGATATTGAACAAATTGTGAAAATATTATCATGTATACTCAAAAATTCCAAATATTTTTCTATACTAAATGTAGAAGATCGCTCAAAGAAACGAGGGGACAACAATGAGAAAGTATGTATATATTTTTACCTGTTTATTTTTCATATGTGTTCATTCTGTAGCTGCACAAGAAAATGTTTTTGTACTAGAAAATGCGTTGATACAAGTGATGCCAGAGTATGCAAATCATCCAAACGATCGAAGTAATAAGCCGTCCGTGTTAGTCGGAATGCATCTTTCGTTTCGAAATGTAAGTAAACAAAAACAAAAAGGAGCAATCGTCATCCCACTTCCAACAAAAGAAAAAGGGTTCCGAATTGGGTATGTTGCTCAGTATGTAAACGATGAGCCAGAAGAAATAGATTATGTACTTGATCTAGAAAAAGGGTATATTTCTTTTGAAGTAAATAAAGAAATTCAATCAAATGAGCGTTACGATGTTGTCATTGAATACTACACAAAAAATATAAAGCTAGAAAAAAAGAAACGGATGATCACTTACACATATCATCATTTGTTACCTATTGAACATATGAAAATCATTTTTTACCAACCATTGAAAGCGGATGGTTTCAAAATAACCCCTTCGCCACAATATTATGAAGAAAACAGTTATGGAATGGGAATGTATTTATATGAATTGACAAAACTCCAGCAAGGAGATGTAAAAACGTTCGATATTACATATTCTCGAGAAGATATGCGTCCCACGTACGAATTACTTAATGAATATCACGGAAATCAAAAAGAACAAAAGAATAAAACATTACCACCTATGTTAGTAGCTAGTGCTGTCGTTGGCGGAAGTTTATTTTCAATTACAACGATGATTTTTACGCTTTACAAAAGGAGGATGAAAAATGGGAAATAAAAAAATTGCCATTGGGATATGCTTCATCGTTTTGGCCATTGGTATGTTGTTATTTACATCTATGCCTTCTGCAAGCGTTGTAGAAGTGAAATTGAAAGATTTAACAAAAAGCGAACAATATGAAAATGAATATGTGTTAACACAAGGAATGCTCAAACAATCTTCTGTACAATGGGATGCGAAACGTACGCAATTATCGTTTGAGTTATATGATGAAAAAGAAACGATCCAAGTGCGTTACACGGGGGCGAAACCTGATAATTTTTCTGATGGAGTCATCGTCATTATCGAAGGAAAATGGCGTAATAACATATTTTACGCTGAAAAACTTCAGACGAAATGCCCATCAAAATATGAAGGGGAGGATATGAAAAATTACGATAAAGAAATGCATAAAAAACTTTTAGATTGAGGCGGTGCTTTATGTATATATTGGGATACACAACCATGATCGCTAGCTTTATTTTTTCACTATATGGCCTTTGGGCGTATGGATATGGGATAAAGAAGAAAAAAGAAACGTATGTGGAGAGCGGTAAAGGTGCTGTTTTTGCTGTTTTTGTTACAGCGACTATCGGAATTTGTTTACTTGTTTATTTACTAGTAACCAACCATTTTGAGTATAAATATGTCGCCGCATATACGAATTCATCATTAGCGTGGTTTTACCGTTTTTGCGCGCTTTGGGCAGGGAATGCAGGATCTCTTCTTCTATGGGCATTTTTGCTTAGTTTATTTGCTTTCATTATCGCATATTCGAAACGTACGCAGGCACATGCTTTAACGCCGTATGCGCTTCTCGTTTTACTCATGAATCTTGTATTTTTCTTTCTCGTTTTATCAATAAGCGAAAATCCGTTTAAAATGACAAAAACGATTCCGTTAGATGGAAATGGTCTGAATCCGATGTTGTTACATCCGGGAATGATCATTCACCCTGTTTCCACATATGTCGGTTATGTTACTTTAGCGGTCCCATTTGCTTATACAATTGGAGTTCTTTTTCAAAGGGATTGGAGTGCAATATGGGTTCCCCTTATAAGAAAATGGACGCTCATCGCATGGGTTAGTTTAACGATTGGGAATCTAGTCGGTGCATGGTGGGCTTATGTCGAATTAGGATGGGGGGGATATTGGGCTTGGGATCCTGTTGAGAATGCTTCGTTTATGCCATGGTTAACGACAACGGCATTGTTACATTCACTCATGATGCAAGAGAAAAAACAAATGTTGAAAGGATGGAACGTAGCACTCGTTATTGTATCGTACTTTCTTTCACTGTTTGGAACATTTATTGTGCGAAGCGGCGTGTTAACATCTGTTCATGCTTTTTCAAATTCAACGTTAGGAACATATTTCCTCGTGTTTATTATCGTTATGTTTATCGTTACGATGTATGTCGTTGCTGATCGCGCACATGTATGGAAACAAAACAAAGTAGTGATCGAACATATTTTTTCAAAAGAAATGAGCTTTTTAGTTGCGAATTTAATTTTCATCGGCGGAATGATAGCAATTTTCTGGGGAACCATTTTTCCACTTGTATCGGAAACGGTAATGGGAAAAAAAGTGAATGTCGGCGCTCCGTATTTCAATGAAGTGACAGCACCTATTTTTCTAGCACTCATCTTATTGATGGCCATTTGTCCCATTGTTCCGTGGAAATCAGCATTTATTCCGGTTATGTTGCGGCGCTTAAGCATACCTGCAATTGTAAGCGGATGTATCGTTGTAGCGCTATATGTCATGGGGAAAAAAGATTTATACGTCACTTTGGCATGTTTCATCGTTACGTTCATGATCGTTGTACACATCATAGAGTTATTTAGCGATGTATGGAAAAAGAAAAAAAGAGCGCAACAATCGATTGTTCATGTACTTGTTCATTTATTAAGGCATAACAGCCGCAAGTATGGAGGATACATCGTTCATATCGGTATTGCTTTCATCGCTTTTGGGGTGATTGGCTCACAGGCATATAGCGAAGAAATGATGAAAACGCTGTCACTTGGGGAAAGTGTGAAAATTGGAGACTATAAATTGTTGTATAAGTCATTAGATGAACGGTATGAAAAAGATAAAGATGTTGTGTATGCAACGCTAAAAGTACATGAGGATAATGAGAAGACGAATGTGTTAGAGGTAGAAAAATGGTTTTATCATCATTGGAAGGAACCTTCAAGTGAAGTTGCTTTACAGTCGAACGTATTTGAAGATTTATATATTGTGTTAAGTTCATGGGAAAGCGACCGAAGTGCAACATTTTTAATAAAAATAAACCCGCTCGTTTCATGGATTTGGATCGGGGGAGTGATCATGATGATTGGAGCCGTGATTGCGATGACGCATCCGATGAAAGGGGGGAGAAAATGATAAAAAAGCTTTGGTTCAGTTTCTTTTTAGCATGTATTTTACCAGTTAGCGTCTTCGCCCAAACGTATGATTACAATTCTAAAGTATTTCAACGTATTGTGAATCAATTGGCTATGCAAGGGCATAAAGAACACGATCTCGCTACGTGCACAGTAAAGCAACAGTATTACAAAGAAGTTCTTGATATGTTGAATAAAGGAAAAAGTGAAGATGAAATTTTAAATTATTATGTTGAACAATTGGGAGAACAAGCGCTTGTCGTTCCGCAAAAAAGTGGATTTAGCTTAACTGCTTGGGTTGTACCTATAGCCATCTTCATGTTCGGGGCGTTTGTCATTTATCGAACGGTTCGTCGGAAAGAGGGGAACTAAATGGAATATATGTATATCGTTATAAGTATTGCCGTTGTTACAGGATGTTCATATTTTATCGTTAGCCCGTTTTTTAAAAAGAGGGAGAGCGAATGATTGTTTTACAAAACGTTCAAAAAAAGCTCGGTATGCGCCCGATACTACGACACATTAACATGGAAGTAAAACCAGGGGATTGTTTCTCCATTGTTGGACCGAATGGCGCCGGAAAAACAACGCTTCTCAAAGTTTTTGCATGTATTCATAAAGCTGATGAAGGAAATGTGTATTGGAACGGTCGAGACGTATATAAACAGTTAGCACAATATAAAAGACATGTTGGATGGATTTCACATCATCACTTTCTATATGAAAATTTCACTCCAATAGAAAATTTACGATTTTACAGTGAGTTGTACGGAGTAAAAAACCGTGAAGAAACGATTAAAAGATGGCTAAAAATTGTCGATTTATATGTGTTTAAGGATATCCCTGTACGTACATTTTCAAAAGGAATGAAACAGCGGCTATCTTTAGCGCGTGCGCTATTACATGAACCGAGCATTTTGCTTCTCGACGAACCGTTTACGGGGTTAGATCAAGATGGAGTGCAATTGCTTTTCCACTTGTTGAAACAAGAAAGAGAGAAACAATCAACGATTATGATGGTGACACATGATTTTAGTCATATTGAAAAAATAAGCAATAAAGTCGTTTTTCTATACAAAGGAACAATAGCTACTGAAAGTGTGCAAACAAAAGCGGAACATATAAGAGAAATTTACAAAACATTGGTGGATGAACCATGAACATAAAACGAATATGGACGATTACGAAAAAAGAGCTTTACTACGAGTATAAAGAGAAGCAAAACGTCATGTTCATTCTCGTTTTTGCACTATTAATGATTACAACGTATAGTTTTTCCTTTACGATTACACAAGATTTATTGAAGCAAATTACGCCCGGTTTTATTTGGATTGTGACCATTTTTACAGGTATGATGTGTTTTGAACGTTCTATGTCCTATGAGTTATATAATGATTGTTTTACAGGGTTGCTCGTTGCGCCAATTGAAAAAAATGCAATTTACATGGGGAAAACAATCGCAAATTTTATTATTCTTTTTTGCACGAATGTCATCGTTGTTCCACTTTTATTTATATTATTTGATTTTCGTTATTATCATCATCTTTCCCTTTTCTTCGTTGTCATGATCGTTGGTTTATTTGGCTTTTCGATTGTCGGTACATTTTTAGCATGTATATCAAACAAAGTATTGTTTTATATTTTGCTTTTACCGATGATCAGTCCATTGCTTATTGCAGGAGCGCAGTCTACAAAAATATTGTTTCTTGCTGAAAATCAAATTTATGATACGTTCAGTTGGCTAAAGATGATGATTGCGTATGATTGCATCTTTTTTACCGTCTGTTACTGGTTAATCGATTTTGTATTAGGAGAGTGAGGAGATGAAGAAACTTGATGCCATTTTGCTTGCGTGTGCGACAGTTTGTATGCTCATCGCATTATACATGGTGTTTATTTGGTCACCGATCGAAGTACAAATGGGGGTTGTACAAAAAATTTTTTACATTCACGTATCATCAGCGTGGGTAAGTTTCTTAGCATTTTTGGTCGTATTCATTTGTAGCTTGCTCGTCATTTGGAAATCGAATGAGTTAGCTTATCACGTAGCGGGAGTGTCAGCAGAAATTGGTGTCGTGTTCACAGCCATTGTACTAACGACGGGGCCCATTTGGGCGCGTAGTGCATGGAATACATGGTGGACGTGGGAACCACGGTTAACGACAACGTTGATTTTGTTCTTTATGTATATCGGTTATTTACTGTTGCGTCAATCCGATGGAGAACGACATAAAGTTGCTCGTTTTTCTTCAGCATTCGGTCTCGTGGCGTTCGTTAACGTTCCGATTGTGTTTATGGCTATTCGTTGGTGGAACTCTCGCTTGCATCCTGTTGTTTTTGGAGATGGAAAAAATCAAAAGGGCGGAGGGATAGAACCGGAAATGTTGTTCACATTAATTGTTTGTGTGGTGGCGATGACGCTTCTTTATGTTGTTCTCGTTAGAAAAGGTGTTCGCATTGCACGAATGAAAGAAAAAGTAAAAATGTATATGGAACAAGTGTATACACACTTTTCATAAGGGGGTTATCAAATGATTTATTTATTTAGTGCTTACGCAGCGGCATGGTTTATCATTTTTTCATACTTGTTCTTTCTTTTTCGTCGTGAAAACAAACTGAACGAACAGTTACAATTTATTGAACATTTTCTGCAAGAAAAACAGAATAGGAAGATGGTGAAATGAAAAAAAAAGTATGGTGGTTTGCGACATTTATGATAATAGTTATGATTGCTGTGCTCGTTGTCAATAAAAAACAAGAAAAGCTTCATGTTGGCGATATTGTTGAAGAAGTTCAATTACCAACGTTAGACGGTCAAATATGGAAAGTGGAAGAAACGAGGGGAAAAGTAACGGTGTTAAACTTTTTCGCTACATGGTGCGAACCGTGTGAAGAAGAGCTTCCTGAATTAGAAGCTTTTCATAAACAATATAAACAAGCGAACATATTTGTTATTTCAAAAGGTGAACCAAAAAGTTGGGTACAACAGTTTGTTCATAAGCATCAAACTTCTCTGCCTTTTTTACTCGATGTGGATGAAAAAGTTTCAAAGCGATTCCAAATTGTTGGGCAACCGGAAACGGTCATTCTTGATCGCGACGGTGTCATTCGTGAAAAGATTGTCGGTCCGGTCACAAAAGAAACACTCATTGAAAAAATTGAAGCGATGCAATGATAACAACGCTTCGTTTGGAGCGTTGTCATAGATCATCATGGAAGGAGAAAGGAGGTGAGAGCATGTGGAAGAAGCTGTTCAGTCTTGATAAAAAGGTGCTCGTTATCGTCTTCCTATTTGTTGGAATTGTTGGCACAGTGGCGACTGCAGAAACGTTGAGTTATACAGACTCGGCGCAATTTTGTAGCAACTGTCACATCATGAATGAAGCGCATGA
This sequence comes from Anoxybacillus sp. MB8, assembly GCF_011006755.1. Lineage (NCBI taxonomy): Bacteria > Bacillati > Bacillota > Bacilli > Caryophanales > Anoxybacillaceae > Anoxybacillus > Anoxybacillus sp. MB8. The sequence goes on along the minus strand of NZ_RXXX01000001.1, from coordinate 91,384 downwards.
TTCGTTTGCGGCATCGACGCACGCAAATGTAGCATGTAACGATTGTCACTTGCCACACGATAGCGTAGTAAATAAGCTTGTTTTTAAGGCAAAAGCAGGCATGACACACGTTTACTTTAACACGTTAGGTTCTGAAAAAATACCGAAAGTGCTTCATGCAACAACAGCTTCAAAAGATGTCATTAATAAAAATTGCATAAGTTGTCACGAAGCAACGATTCAAAACGTCTCGCATGACGCAAAAGAAAACTGTTTTAGCTGTCATCGCGACGTCCCACATGGAAAGGCGACATTTAAAACAAAAGAATTTGATGAACAATTGCCTTCGGGAACATTATTAAATAGAAAAGGAGGGTTTTAAGGTGATGAAACGGGCTTTCATGCTTCTTGGGTCGCTTCTTCTTATCCTTGTTGGTTGTAGTCAAACAGAGGAAGCGGCCAAACAAAGCAAAAGCACAGGACTTGCGAAAGATGAATATCGCAACGAAGCATTTAAAGATTTGTTTCCGTTACATTATGAAAGTTATATGAAAAACAAACAAGAAGAAGATACGAAATATAACGGATCTGTCAAACGTAGCAAGTTTGAACATGATAAAGAGCCGTATTTACCAATTTTATTTAATGGATTTGGTTTTGCGACAGAATACAACGAAGATCGTGGTCACGTGTATGCAACAGAAGATGTACGCAATATTAAACGGATTACCGACAAATCAGTCGGATCGTGCTTAACTTGTAAAAGTACAGCTGTACCAAAATTAATTGAAGAAATGGGCGATAATTATTGGGGGGCAAACTTTAATCAAGTCATTTGGCCGAAGGCAGAGGCCATGGGACATTCCCCAATTGGTTGTTCCGATTGCCACGACCCACAAACGATGGATTTACGAATTACACGTCCAAGTTTTATTGAAGCAATGAAAACTCGTGGTGTCGATGTCACGAAAGCAACGAAAAACGAAATGCGCTCATATGTATGTGCGCAATGCCATGTAGAGTACTATTTTGAGCCATCGAAATCAAAAGTAACATTCCCATGGGCAAAAGGATTTAAACCTGAAGAAATGTATGCGTATTATGAGGAGATTGGTAAACAGCAAGGATTTGAAAAAGACTGGATTCATAACGTGTCAGGAACACCGATGTTAAAAGCACAACATCCAGAGTTTGAGACATGGATTGAAGGACCTCACGGAAAAGCAGGGGTGTCTTGTGCAGATTGCCATATGCCGTATGAACGGGTAGACGGCAAAAAGAAAATTACGTCCCATTACTGGACATCGCCATTAAAAACGATTGAACAATCTTGTTTAACATGTCACGCGGATAAATCAAAAGAATGGATAAAGACGCGTGTAGAAGAAATTCAAACGACGCATATGGAAATGCTCCATAAAGCGGAAGAAGTATCAGTGTTTGCGCATTATTATGTGAATAAAATGATTACAGCAAAAGTAGACGAATCAAAAATTAAAGCAGCCCAAGAACATATAAGAAAAGGTCAATGGTATTGGGATATCGTCGCTGCAGAAAACTCAACAGGATTCCATAATCCACAAGGAACGATGGCGACGTTGAGCAAGTCCATTGATGAATCTAATCAAGCCATTTTAATTGCGACAGAAGAGTTAATGAAAAAAGGAATTGACGTAGATAAGCTGAAAAAAGAAATTGAGGAGCGGATGGAAGCTGTCTATAATGAAGCGGATCCATTTAAGAAAAAAGATCATGCCATTACAGACAGTTTTCCAGGTCAAACTCCGCCTCCTCCAGCAAAAAAGTAAGGTAAAGAGGGGACCCGGCATCCCCTCTTTTTCATCTTATTGTGATTTACATCATGTTGCAAGTGAAAAGAAAGAACGTATGAAAGTTTTGTGAACATAACAAAAATTGTGAACAATATAACAGTAGCAATTGATAAATTTTTTTACGATAAAATTGTCAAATGATAAAACGAAGGGGGAAATCGAAATGGAGCGATTCAAACAGTTTCTCCGAGTGGGGCATTTACTAACACTTCTCGCATCTTTTTTGTACTTTGATATTAGTTTTATGATCTGGGTAATTCTTGGGGCAACAGGGACGTTTATTGTGGAAGACTTAGGCTTGACACCTGCACAAAAAGGAATGATGGTAGCGATCCCGGTATTAGGAGGGGCATTGCTTCGTATTCCAATGGGACTACTAGCAGACCGATTCGGTGGTAAGAAAATGGGAATGATCGGAATGGCTTTGACATCTATCCCTCTTTTATGGGGTTGGCTTGTTGCTGATACATTGACACAAATTTATGCGCTTGGATTGTTATTAGGCGTTGCAGGGGCTAGTTTTGCCGTCGCTCTTCCTTTGGCAAGCCGTTGGTACCCGAAAGAACATCAAGGGTTGGCGATGGGAATTGCAGGTGCGGGAAATAGCGGAACAGTTTTGGCGATGTTGTTTGGCCCGCGCATTGCAGAAGCGTATGGCTGGAATAGTGTATTTGGATTAGCGCTCATTCCTCTCTTTGTTGCTTTTATTGTATTTATCATCTTCGCAAAAGAATGTCCGACTGCGGTAAAACCAGCAAAAATATCGGAATATACGCGCGTGATGAAAATGAAGGAAACGTGGTTGTTTAGCTTTTTTTATAGCTTATCTTTTGGTGGATTTGTCGGAATGACGAGCTATTTAACACTATTCTTTTTCGATCAATACGGAGTAGATAAAGTGACGGCAGGAGATTTTGTGACGCTTGTCGTATTTGCGGGAAGCTTTGTTCGGCCAATTGGTGGCTATTTAGCTGATAAATATGGTGGAATGAAATTGCTCGTTTGGTTATTTACAGGCGCTACTGTGACGTTAGCCGTTGTTGGTATGCTCCCGCCTGTTTATGTTGCGTTAACTCTTTTATTTATTACACTTATTTTTTTCGGTACAGCAAATGGTGCACTATTTCAAGTTATTCCAACTATATTTCCTAAAGAGGTTGGACTATTAACAGGTTTCGTTGGAGCTGCTGGCGGTTTAGGAGGCTTCTTTTTACCGAATATTTTAGGTATGTTTAAACAATGGACGAATTCGTATTCATATGGCTTTTGGTGGGTAGCAGCAACTATGTTTGTTGCAATGTTTATCATGAGACGATTGCGAAAAACAATCGCTTAAACATTATTTTTTAACATTGTATGAACGTTTGAAAATATGTGATACGTATCACATTCTTATTGACACTCTTTCTTTATGATAAAAGTACAGCAATTATTTTTACAATCATACTTCAAAAAAGGAGAGACGATCATTATGAGTCAAACATTGAAAACGGCTTCAGATCATGTTGAACGGAAAAGCCGCATCGGTTCATATTGGAACCCAGAAGATCCTGTGTTTTGGGAAAAAGAAGGGAAAAAACATGCTCGTCGAAATCTTTGGATCTCTGTTCCAACGTTAATGTTGGCATTTATCGTTTGGCAAATTTGGTCCATTGTTGCAGCAAGACTAAATGACATTGGCTTTCAATTTACACAAAGTCAATTGTTTACGTTAGCTGCTGTTCCAGGACTTGTTGGAGCAACACTACGCTTCGTTTACACATTTGCTATTGGAAAATTTGGAGGAAGAAACTGGACAATTTTCTCGACAGGGATATTGCTCATCCCAGCTATTGGTGTTGGGTTAGCGGTACAAAATCCAGATACACCGTATTGGGTCATGTTACTATTAGCAACTCTCTGTGGACTTGGTGGCGGAAACCTTTCGTCTTCAGCAGCTAACATTAGCTTTTTCTTCCCGAAAAAAGAAAAAGGAACAGCACTTGGTATTAATGTTGGTTTCGGGAATATGGGTGTATCTGTCGTTCAGTTCGTTACACCACTTATTATAACAATTGGTGTATTTGGAGCACTTGGTGGCGAACCACAAGTACTCGCAGACGGTTCAAAAGTTTGGTTACAAAATGCGGCATTTATTTGGGTTATTCCCATTTTGTTCTTTACTATTTTGGCGTATTTCGGTATGGATAACTTACCAAACACTAAACAATCAGTGTCTGAACAATTTGTAATCGTGAAACGAAAACATACATGGATTATGACATGGTTATATGTTGCGACATTCGGCTCATTTATCGGATATGCGGCAGCGTTTCCACTTTTATTAAAATCACAATTCCCAGAACACGTATCGCTTGCCTTTTTAGGAGCGTTTTTGGCAGCGGCATTCCGTCCGGTTGGGGGATGGTTGTCCGATAAGTTAGGTGGAGCGCGTATCACGAACTACGTTTTAATCGTCATGGGTCTTGGTGCTGCGGCAGTCATGTATTTTACAACGGAAAAACACTTTATCGGATTTATCGTATCTTTCTTAATTTTATTTATTGCTGCAGGGATGGGATCAGGATCGACATTCCAAATGATTCCGATTATCTTCCCGCCGAAAGAAGCGGCACCTGTTCTTGGTTTTACAGCAGCATTTGCCGCATATGGCTCATTCTTCATTCCGAAACTATTCGGCTGGGCAGCTCAAAATACAGGGACACCAATTACAGCATTTTACTTCTTTATCGCATTTTATGTTGTATCGCTTGCATTAAACTGGTATTATTATGCTAGAAAAAATGCAGAAGTGAAATGTTAGAAGAATAGAAGGGGATATCTATAATAGATATTCCCTTTTATTGATATGTGGGTTTTATTGATATGTGGGTTTTATTGATATGTGGGTTTTATTGATATGTGGGGGGACGAAAGTGAAAAAAATATGGTTTTTTATTATGATTTTGTCATTAGTGGCATGTAATCCTCACACCGCTCAACCAAATGCGGCACCATCTATTAAAGTTGCCGCAGCAGCAGATTTAACTCATGCATTTAAAGAAATTGGAGAGCAGTTTACAAATAAAACAGGGATAGACGTTACGTTCATTTTCGGTTCGAGTGGTCAGCTAGCAGAACAAATCAAACAAGGGGCTCCCTTTGACATGTTTGCTTCGGCGAATGTAGAATATGTCGATGAACTTGTTCGTGATCATGTTGCGCTTGAACAAACAAAAAACGTATACGCCTTTGGTCGCATTGGCATGGCTGTCAAAAATGGAGTAGCTGTATCGTCATTACAAGATTTATTAAAGAAAGAAGTGAAAAAAGTGGCAATTGCCAATCCGGATCATGCACCGTATGGGTTAGCAGCAAAACAAGCATTAATGAAAGCTGGCGTTTGGGAACAAGTAGAACCGAAGCTTGTTTACGGAAAAAATATTGCTGATACACTTGCTTATGTCGAATCGGGGAATGTTGAAGTAGCGATTGTCGCGCTTGCACTAATGAAGGATCATCATCTTCCGTTCTACCTTATTGATGAACATATGCACGAACCGATTCGACAAGCGATCGTTATCACTAAGCAAACGAAACATGAAAAAGAAGCGCGCGAATTTCTCGCATTTTTAAAAGGGCCGACTGGCACGAGCATCATGAAAAAATACGGTTTTATCATTCTTGAGGAGGAATAATTGTGGAGGCGGTCAATCTTTTTCCGCTCTTTCTGTCATTAAAAGTAGCAACAATAGCCACGGTTTGTGCTCTTGTTGTCGGATTGCCCATTTCTTACTATTTAAGCCGTTCTCATCATAAATGGAGTGACATACTCGATTCTTTATTGACGTTGCCAATCGTATTGCCCCCAACTGTTCTCGGTTACTATTTACTTGTACTACTTGGTCGCTCAAGTCCAATTGGTCGTTGGTTGGAAGAAACATTTGGGATTTTGATTGTATTTACACCGACAGGAGCGGTTGTTGCCGCTTTTGTTGTCGCTTTGCCGTTTTTTGTGAAGACGGCACGGGCAGCATTTGCAAGTATTGACCAGCAATTGTTGAATGCGGCGCGCGTACTTGGACGATCGGAGAGGGATATTTTTTTTACTGTCGTCATCCCGCTTTCTTGGCGCAATATCGCATCAGCGACTACGCTTGTTTTTGCGCGTGCGCTTGGGGATTTTGGTACGACGCTTATGGTTGCAGGAAGCATTCCGAATGAAACGATGACGATGCCGATCGCTATTTACGATGCATTGCTTGCAGGAAATAAAAAAATGGCAAATATACTTGTCATCATCATGACGAGTGTATCTGTTGTTTTATTGTATACGATGAAACGATTAGAGAAGCGAATGATGCGAGGAGAAAACGATGCTTTACGTCGCCATTAAAAAAACATTTTCGCATTTTCAATTAGATGTAAATTTTACAATACAAAAAGGGGTTATTGGTATTTTAGGTCCATCGGGATGTGGAAAAAGTTTAACGTTGCAAAGTATTGCGGGGCTACAACGGCCAGATGAAGGCGTTATTCAATTGAATAATCATTTATTTTTTCATTCGGACAAACGAATTCACATCCCCGCCCGTCATCGAAATGTCGGGTATATGTTCCAACATTATGCTCTTTTTCCACACTTGACGGTTTACGAGAATATTGCGTTCGGTTTGAAAAAATGGCCAAAAAAGCAAGTACAACATACGGTTACGAATATGATTGAAAATATCGGATTAAAAGGGTATGAAAATCATTACCCCCACCAATTATCCGGAGGACAGCAACAACGAGTAGCACTTGCGCGAACGCTTGTTACACAACCGAGTATATTATTGCTTGATGAGCCGTTCTCAGCGTTAGATCATCATACAAAACAGGCGATGGAACAACAATGTTTTTCTTATTTACAACAACATTTTTCCGGTCTCGTTCTTTTTGTGACACACCATTTAGAAGAAGCATATCGATTATGCGATGAGCTTATTTTGTATGATCGTGGCCACGTAATACAACATGGAAAAAAAGAACGTGTATTTTATGAACCGGAAAATGTACAAGCCGCAAACATTGTCGGCTGTAAAAATATATTTTCTTGTACGTTTGCTGAAAAGGGAGAACAGATTATTTGTTATGTCAACGGTGCACAATTGGTCGTCCCTGCACATAAAAAAAAGAGCGGAGCGACATATGTTGGTATTCATTCGCATCATATTCGTTTTGTAGATGATGCAATATACAATGCCTTTTCTTTTCGCGTCATTCGCGCTGTCTCACATGTATATACGTATGATGTGACAATACAAACAGATCATTTTATATTGCAAGCTAGTGTGAGTGAAGAACAGTGGCGACATATGCATAATAAAAAAGTATATTTACCGCCTGAGCATTTATTTTTTTTATTTGAATAAATCATGAACATATATGTTTGTGTGACGTACGTCACATTTCTCAGTTAAGCGATTTAGTAACATGAACATAGAACCTCGATAAACGAAAAGAGGGATTGATGAAGATGGTATATGATGCATATGAACGGCCATTATTAGATTTGCGTATGTCGGTAACAGATCGCTGTAATTTTCGTTGCACATATTGCATGCCAGATATAGAAGGAAAACGATATTGTTTTATGGATCGGGAACAACTGATGACATTTGAAGAAATGGAACGTTTTGCCCGATTGTTTGTCAAACTCGGGGTAAGAAAAATTCGTTTAACGGGAGGAGAGCCGTTATTAAGAAAAAATATCGATGTGCTTGTGGCGATGCTGACAAACATTGACGGTGTTCACGACGTATCGTTAACGACGAATGGATTTTTTTTGAAAAAGTATGCGAAAAAATTAAAAGATGCAGGAATGAAGCGAGTGAATGTGAGTTTAGATGCACTCGATGATACTATTTTTACAAAAATGAACGGAGTCGGCGTGCGTTCTGAGCACATTTTAGAAGGAATTGATGCAGCGCTTGCGGAAGGGCTCCATGTAAAAGTAAATATGGTTGTCAAAAAAGGGCTAAACGATCATGAAATTTTACCGATGGCTTATTTTTTTAAAAAGAAAGGTGTAACACTTCGTTTTATTGAATTTATGGATGTCGGCTCTTTAAATAGGTGGAAGTTAGATGATGTTGTGACGAGCAAACAAATATATGACATCATTTCTGAACATATGCCACTTGAGCCGGTTGCTTCTAGTCATGTTGGTGAAGTAGCTAAGCGTTATCGCTACGTAGGGACGAATGTGGAAGTAGGTTTTATTTCTTCTGTCTCAGCCGCCTTTTGTTCAGACTGTACACGTAGCCGATTATCTGCTGATGGGAAGCTATATACATGTTTATTTGCGACAAATGGGACAGATTTATTAAGTATGATGCGAGCTGGGGCGAGCGATGAACAGCTCATTTCATCCATTGAACGTGTTTGGCGAAAGCGAGTCGATCGTTATTCAGAAGAGCGCGGAAAACAAACAACGTGGAATGGGAAACGAATTGAAATGTCATATATTGGAGGGTGACGATATGGGTGTTCATGATCATAAAAAGCAGGCGATGCTCCCTGTCCGATGTAAAATTGTGACCGTTTCTGATACGCGCACATATGAAACAGATACGAGTGGACGATGGATACGTGAACAATTAGAGCAATCAAACATTGTTGTTGCTGCATACGAAATTGTTAAAGATGATGTATTCGCCATTCGACGAGCCGTTCAATCAGTTGAACAAGTAGATGTCATTTTAATGAATGGAGGAACGGGATTTACAAAACGTGATGTGACGATTGAAGCCATTCAGCCGTTGCTTGAAAAAGAAATGGTTGGGTTCGGTGAGCTTTTTCGCTTTTTAAGTTATGAGCAAATCGGAAGTGCAGCGATGTTAAGTCGTGCGCTTGCTGGTTCGATGAACGGCATGATCATTTTTTGTATGCCCGGGTCAACAAACGCTGTGCGCTTAGCAATGGAAAAGCTCATTTTACCCGAAATTCGCCATCTTGTTTGGGAGCTTCGTCGCCAATGAAAACGATCGGCATTGTTTTAGCGGGCGGACAATCAAAACGGTTTGGTGAACCAAAAGCGCTTGCGTTGCGACATGGAAAACCTTTTCTTTTTTATAGTATTGAGGCGTTGCGTCCGATCGTTGATGAAATCGTTATTGTTGCACAGCCACATATTCGAACGAAATTATCGTTTCAAGACGTATCATGGATCGAGGATGATCCACAATACAAAGGGAAAGGCCCATTAGCAGGAATTTATTCGGCTATCGTGCATCATGAAGCAACGTGGTATGTTGTATTGCCATGTGATATCCCGTTTATTCATGAGACGATTATACGTATGCTTAAGGAACAAGCAGATGATGCATTCGATGCCATTGTGCCATATGTGAATGGGAGACTCCAACCACTGATTGCTATATATCACTATCGAGTGAAATCGCTTATATACAATTGTCTTCAACAAGAGGAGTATCGCATGCATACGTTTCTTTCCTCTTGTCGAGTGAAACGTGTTGGGATGAAAGAAGAACAACCGTTTATGAATATTAACACAAAAGAGCAATTTTATAAATGGATTAGTTAGAGGCGAGTTGCCTCTTTTTTTATCAATATTTATGAAAAAAATGTGAATTTCGTCACAACACCGCTTGTTTTTGTGACGTATATCACACGATTTTATGATCAAAAGGCGATATAGTAGAGATAGGATATTATTTTAGAAGGGATGAACGTAAATGCGCAAACCGATTCCGATTGACGAAGCAATCGAACGAGTAATGGAATGGTACCGTGAAGGAGAAAAAGAGTATGTTTCGTTAGAGCAATGTGATGGACGCATTTTAGCGGAACATGTGGAAGCAACGATGCCGATTCCATGGTTTGATCGCTCACCATATGACGGCTATGCTCTTGTTGCGGATGCGACAGAAAGGGCTTCAACTCATGCTCCTGTATTATTAGAAGTCGTTGGCACAATTGGAGCTGGTTCGGTTTGGGATGGAACGTTGGCGCCAAACGAAGCAGTAAAAATTATGACAGGTGCAGCCATTCCAAATGGAGCAAATGCAGTCGTGATGATTGAATTGACGAAAGAGATTGAAAAAGATGGGAAGCGCTTTGTGCAAATAAAAAGAAAAGTGAATGAAGGCGAAAATATTTCGCGTGTTGGGGAAGATATGAGACAAGGTGAGATCGTCGTTGAAAAAGGAACTGTCATTCATCCAGGGATTGTTGCGGTTTTAGCAACGTTTGGATATGATCGCGTTCCTGTGATGAAAAAGCCAAAAGTCGCCATTATTTCAACGGGAAGTGAACTTCTTCATGTTTACGAGCCACTTGAAAAAGGGAAAATCCGCAACAGCAACGCTTATATGCTTCAAGCGCAAATTCGACGCGTTGGGGGAGAGCCTATTTTGTTTGGCAAAGTGGCCGATACGTTTGAACATACGCTACACGTCGTACAAAAAGCGTTACGTGAAGCAGATGTGGTCATAACAACGGGTGGTGTATCCGTTGGGGATTTCGATTATATGCCTCGCGTCTATGAACATCTCGGTGCCAAATTGTTATTCAATAAAGTAGCGATGCGACCAGGAAGTGTGACATCAGCGGCTGTATTTGAAAATAAAATGTTGTTTGGACTGTCAGGCAATCCTTCTGCATGTTATGTGGGCTTTGAATTGTTTGCTCGTCCATTTATAAAAGCGATGTTAGGACAGCCTAAACGTTATTTAAAGAAAGTGCAAGCGGTTTTACAAAAAGATTTTTTAAAACCGAATCCATTTACTCGTTTTGTTCGTGCAAACGTATCGTATGACGATGGAATGTTACACGTGGAACCGGTTGGAAAAGATAAATCAAATATTGTTTCATCGCTCGCACAAGCAAACGCTTTTATCGTTTTGCCGGGGGGAACACGCGGTTTTCAAGCGGGTAATCGTGTTGATGTGCTTTTACTTCATGATGAAGGAGACAATGTTTGGTCATGATAATTTTACAAATCGTTGGTTATCAAAATAGTGGAAAAACGACACTTATTGAAAAAATCATTCACCAGTTATGTGAAAATGGATATCGTGTTGGAACGTTAAAACATCACGGACATGGTGGGAAAGTCATGTTACCGAAAGAAAAAGATACAACGCGTCACGCAGAGGCTGGGGCAATGGTATGTGCAGTGGAAGGGGACGGCACGTTTCTTCTTCATGCGAAAGGAAACTGGGAGCTTGATGAGTTACTATGTATATATGAACGATTTCCAATTGATGTATTGCTTATTGAAGGATTTAAACATGCAGCTTATCCGAAAATTGTTTGTTTACGTCATCGGGAAGATGAACATTTATTGCATTTAAAAAACATACTATTTTCAATTAGTTGGCAACGTACGGACGGATCTTTTTTTATTGAAGATGAACAAGCGTATATGGAGCGCATTATTGCTTATGTAAAGGGGGAACAACATGTTTGCGATCGTTCGTGAACCTATCCATGTAGGAAGTGTCATTGAAGCAGTTGCTGATCGTCATGCAGGGGCGATTGTAACGTTTCTTGGCACAGTAAGAGAATTAACGAATGGAAAAAAAACTGTATATTTGCAATATGAGGCGTATGAGTCGATGGCGCAAAAAAAATTAGAACAAATTGGTCAAGAAATTGTTGCCCGCTTTCCACAAGCAAAAGTAGCGATTGTCCATCGCATCGGTCGGCTTGATATTGCTGATATTGCGGTAGCTATTGCGGTCTCAACGCCGCATCGCGCAGACGCATACGAAGCGAATCGTTATGCCATTGAGCGAATTAAAGAGATCGTTCCTATTTGGAAAAAAGAGTATTGGGAAGATGGGGAAATGTGGATTGGTAATCAAAAAGAAACAGTTCGTTACGATCATGGCGCACCAAAGGAGGAAGAGATATGATTCGCGTATTACTATTTGCCTACATAAGAGAACGACTCGGCAAAGAGGAAATTGTATTCAATGAACAACAAATGACTGTTCGGCAACTTCGTGAGCGTCTTGAGCAAGAATATCATTTACAAGCCGCTTCTTCACTTATGATCGCGATTAACGAAGAATTTGCAACAGATGATGACATAGTATATGCCGGTGATGTCGTTGCACTGATTCCACCGGTCAGTGGAGGGTGATCAAATGGGAACATTTACACATTTTAATGAACAAGGTCGGGCGAAAATGGTTGATATTTCAGAAAAAGGAGAAACGGTGCGAACTGCTTGTGCGATGTCTCGCGTGATCGTGTCAAAAGAGGTGTACGAAAAAATTGTGCGCTCGGAAGTGAAAAAAGGAGACGTATTAGCCGTCGCTCAAGTGGCTGGCATTATGGCAGCAAAGCGTACAGCTGATCTTATTCCGATGTGTCATCCTATTTCGTTAACGGGAGTCGATATTTCGTTTACATGGCAAGCGAAAGAAACAAATTATGAATTGCAAATTGAAGCGTTTGTCAAAACAAAAGGAAGTACTGGGGTGGAAATGGAGGCGTTAACAGCTGCTTCGATTTGTGCTTTAACCATTTATGATATGTGTAAAGCAATCGATAAAGGAATTGTGATTGGTTCGACATATTTAGTAGAAAAAACGGGTGGGAAAAGTGGAAATTTTAAAAGACAAGAGGGATGATGATGGAGCGGTACTCGCGACAAATGTTATTTTCTCCAATTGGTGAAAAGGGACAACGAGTCATTCAACAAAAGCACGTTTTGATCGTCGGAGCAGGAGCACTCGGTTCAGCAAATGCAGATATGTTAGCGCGTGCAGGAGTCGGTCGCTTAACAATTGTTGATCGCGATTATGTTGATTGGACAAATTTACAACGCCAACAGTTATATAGTGAAGAAGATGCTGACAACAGATGGCCAAAAGCGGTTGCTGCCAAGCGTCGTCTAGCTTCAGTAAACCATGACGTTCATGTTGAGGCACTGGTCATGGATGCCCAAGACGAATCGTTCGCTTCTCTTTTTGAACAACAAATTGATCTCATCATTGACGGAACAGATAATTTCGAAACGCGCTTTCTACTAAATGATTTGGCACAAAAGTATCGGATTCCTTGGATATACGGGGCTTGTGTGGGAAGCTATGGTCTTTCGTTTACAATCATACCAGAACAAACGCCATGTTTCCGCTGCGTTATGAATCATTTGCCTTCTTATCATTTGACATGCGATAACGTCGGTATTATTTCTCCTGCCGTGCAAATGGTTGCGGCGTATCAAACAACGGAAGCGTTAAAAATATTAGTGGGAGATGTCAGAGCGATCCGACGTTCACTCGTTATTTTTGACGTTTGGCAAAACGAACATCGCTTTTTACAAGTTCATAAATTAAAAAATGAGCATTGTCCATCATGTGGAAATAATCGAATATATCCTGCTTTGCGAAGTGAAAGAGCAAAAACATCTGTTCTATGCGGCAGAGATACGGTACAAATTCGTCATACACACCCATTTCACATCACAAACATGATGGAACAAATGAAAGCAAATGGACAACAAGTACATGGTAACGAATATTTATTGATGACTCAATTGGAAGGGCATCGTGTCGTTTTATTTGCTGACGGTCGCATGCTTGTACATGGTACAAAAGACGCTACATTTGCTCGTTCGTTATATCAAAAATATTTTTCTTAAAAAGGAGGCATACGGGATGTCTCAATTTATTAGTAAAAAAAATTTTGAACAACTAAAGAAGTTAGCGTATAAAACGATAAAAGTGAAAAAAGGGATGTTTTTATTTCAAGAAGGACAAATTGGCGAAAACTTTTTTGTCGTCTTATCTGGTAAATTTCAAATTAGTAAATTTTCCGGCGATGGAAAAGAGTTATGTTTACGGTTATGTGGTCCGAATGCTGTCATTGGCGAGTTGATGATTTTTTCAGATAACGGAAGATATCTGTTCAACGGACGGGCGTTAGAAGATAGCGAAGTGCTTGCGATTAAAAACGAAGATATTGAAAAAGAGTTGCTTGCCAATTCGGAGTTTGCTGTTGAGTTTTTGAAAATGATGACCGATCATTTCCGTAAGCAACATACGAAATTTCGCGATCTCGTTCTATATGGAAAAAAGGGCGCATTATATTCTACACTTATTCGGATGGCAAACAGCTATGGCGTTCAGACAAAAGACGGCATTTTGTTAGACGTCCCTGTTACTCACCAAGATTTAGCTAATTTTAGCTCTACATCGCGTGAAAGTGTGAATCGTGAATTAAATACATTAAAAAGCAAAGGCATTATCTCCTTCAAAGGAAGAAAAATTATTATTCATAGCCTAGATTATTTAAAAAAACAAATTAACTGTGAAGGATGCCCATCGTCATATTGCAACATTGAATAGTCAATAAACGTTCATTTTTTTAACAAAAGGTGTGACGTGCATCACACGAAAAATCGTTTTCCTTCTATACAATAAATATGTAAGCACATAAAGAAAAGAGGGATGACGATGGATTTTTCACCTTGCAGTCTCATTGGGCATGAACCTGTTTCATTATGTCCGCCATTGCAACGATTAAAAGACGAACACGGTCCATTAAATAAAGAAAAATATGCTCTTTTTGTTGCAGCGAAAAGCATTTACGATGGGGAAGAGGAAGATGTTGTTCAAGCGTTCATTCGTTTGCGTGAGAAAGTACAGCAATTTTTGCAACATTTAGATCCTCACTCTCGGCGCGAAGAAGATGTATTATTTCCGATGATGGAACGCTATATCGGCAAACAGTTTGGTCCGATTGCAGTTATGGAATACGAACATCAAGAAGCGAAACAAAATATTGCAACATTTTTACAAAAGACAGAAATGATTCGTTCAGAAGAAGCGAAACAATTAGCTTCATATGTCATGAACGCGTATATGATTTTAACTGATCACTTTGCCAAGGAAGAGCAAGTACTTTTCCCGATGGCTGAAAAGTTACTATCAGCCGAAGAAAAAGAAGAATTAGCAAAAAGAATAGATGAGATTAAAGGCTAATCCGTTAAGGGTTAGTCTTTTTTTATATAATATTTCGACATATTTGTGACAATTAAAAAACATGTGAGGTACCTCACATTTATTTGTTACATCCCGTTTTATAGTGAAGATAGAAGGATTTCATCATGAAGAGGAGTGAGAGATGTGAAAAAGAAATCACCATTGTTCAAGCGTTTGAACTACGTGAAGCCGATTGAACGTCATGCGGATGCACATAGTGAAGTCACATATCAAGATCGTGATTGGGAGCAAATATATCGCAGAAGATGGCAACATGACAAAGTTGTACGTTCAACACATGGTGTCAACTGTACGGGCTCATGTAGTTGGAATATTTATGTAAAAGACGGTATCGTGACATGGGAAGGACAAAAGCTTGACTACCCAACAACCGGACCTGATATGCCAGACTTTGAGCCTAGAGGCTGCCCACGGGGAGCGAGTTTTTCGTGGTACATTTATAGTCCACTTCGTGTCAAATACCCATATGTTCGTGGCGTGCTGTTAAATATGTGGCGCGAAGCGTTGCAACAACATAAAAATCCGCTTGATGCTTGGAAAAGCATCGTCGAGAACCGAGACAAAGCGAAACGTTATAAGCAAGCGCGTGGAAAAGGTGGATTTGTGCGCGCAGAGTGGGATGAAGTATTAAAGCTTGTTGCGACGTCTTTACTTTATACAGTAATTAAGTACGGTCCAGACCGAAATGTCGGATTTTCTCCTATTCCGGCCATGTCGATGGTAAGCCATGCAGCAGGTGCTCGCTTTATGTCGCTTATGGGAGGTCCTATCTTAAGTTTTTATGATTGGTATGCAGATTTACCTCCAGCTTCGCCGCAAATTTGGGGAGATCAAACGGACGTGCCAGAAAGTAGCGACTGGTACAATGCCGGTTACATTATGACATGGGGATCAAACGTGCCGATGACGCGTACGCCAGACGCTCATTTTTTAGCGGAAGTGCGATATAAAGGAACGAAAGTCGTTTCGATTAGTCCAGATTTTGCTGAATCGACGAAGCTAGCAGATGAATGGTTAAGCGTGAAACAAGGGACAGATGGCGCTTTAGCGATGGCGATGGGACACGTCATTTTAAAAGAGTTTTATGTTGATCAACAAATAGAATATTTTATGAATTACGCAAAACAATACACCGATTTTCCGTTTTTAATTACGCTCAAAAAGAAAGAAAACGGCGAATTGATTGCGGATCGTTTCTTGCATGCATCTGATATCGGACGAAATACGACAAACGGGGAATGGAAGCCAGCGCTTTGGAATGATCGAACAAACGATTTTGCCATTCCGAACGGAACGATTGGATCACGTTGGGAAAATAAAGGGAAATGGAATTTAAAAATGGTAGACGAAGAAACAGAAGAAGCGATCGAGCCACGTTTGACGATGTTAGGAATAGAAGACGAAATCGCAACGGTACAAATTCCATACTTTTCACATGATGGAAACAAAATTTTAAAACGCGCGATACCTGTAAAACGTGTGCATATTGGGCACGAGGAATTGTACGTTTCGACTGTATACGATTTAGTTCTTGCGAACTATGGAGTGGACCGTGGTATTGGCGGGGAAGTGGCGAAAACGTACGATGATCTCGTACCGTTTACACCAGCATGGCAAGAAAGCATAACAGGCGTAAAACGTGACCTTGTTATTCAAATTGCGCGTGAGTTTGCGCAAAATGCGGTAGATACAAAAGGGCGTTCAATGATTATCGTCGGTGCAGGAATTAACCATTGGTTTAACTCCGATACAATTTATCGAGCCGTTTTAAATCTCGTTTTATTCGTTGGCGCACAAGGAGTAAACGGTGGAGGCTGGGCGCATTATGTTGGTCAAGAAAAATTGCGTCCGGTAGAAGGTTGGCAAACGATTGCGATGGCGCGTGACTGGCAAGCACCACCGAAATTGCAAAACGGAACATCATTTTACTATTTTGCGACAGACCAATGGCGTTATGAGGACACACCAGTTGGACAGCTCGTATCGCCGCTTGCCAAAGAAGCACGTTATCAACATTATGCTGATTACAATGTTCTTGCGGCTCGTTTAGGTTGGTTGCCTTCTTATCCAACTTTCGAAAAAAACGGAATTGATCTTTACAACGAAGCGGTCGCATCAGGGGCAAAAACAGTCGAAGACATTGGAGCATATGTAGCGAAGCAGTTAAAAGAGAAAACATTACGTTTTGCAATTGAAGACCCAGACAACGAGAAAAACTTCCCTCGCAATTTAATCGTTTGGCGTGCTAACTTAATTTCAAGTTCAGGAAAGGGACATGAATACTTTTTAAAACATTTGCTCGGTACGTCGCACGGATTAATGAACGATGACAAAGATAGTCTTCGTCCGCAAGAAATAACGTGGCGTGAGGAAGCACCTGAAGGAAAATTAGATTTGCTTATTAACCTCGATTTCCGAATGGCTGGAACGGCGTTATATTCTGATGTTGTATTACCTGCAGCAACATGGTATGAGAAGCATGATTTAAGCAGTACAGATATGCATCCGTTTATTCATCCATTTAATCCTGCGATTGCCGTACCATGGGAAGCACGTTCAGATTGGGAAATTTTTAAATCGCTTGCAAAGGCCGTATCACAAGTAGCGGAAGAAGTAGGCATGATGCCAGTTAAAGAAGTTGTGGCGACACCGATCCTTCACGATACACCACAAGAATTAGCACAACCGTTTGGAAAAATTAAAGATTGGAGTAAAGGTGAATGTGAGCCGATTCCAGGAAAAACGATGCCGCAAATTCACGTCGTTGAGCGGGACTACACAAAAATATTTGAAAAAATGACAGCGCTCGGTCCAAATGTTGTCAAAGCCCCTTTTGGTGTAAAAGGTATGACATGGTCGGTAGAAGAAGAATATGAAAAATTAAAACATGTGTTAGGAACGGTTCGAGGCGCCACTGTTGCGAATGGCTGCCCAGATATAAGCGATGCGAAAAAAGTAGCTGAAGCCATTTTAACTCTTTCATCAACAACAAATGGTCATGTAGCGGTAAAAGCATGGGAATCTCTTGAGAAAAAGACGAATTTACAATTAAAAGATTTAGCGGAAGAGCGGGAAGAAGAATGCTTTACATTTGAACAAATTACAGCGCAACCGAAAACAGTCATTACCTCACCAGCATTTAGTGGGTCGGAAAAAGGTGGACGTCGCTATTCGCCATTTACGACAAACGTGGAACGACTTATTCCTTGGCGAACGTTAACAGGGCGTCAATCATTTTATATTGATCATGAGTTAATGCAAGAGTTTGGTGAAACGATGGCAACGTTTAAGCCAATTTTGCAACATAAACCGTTCCAAAAAAATCGTCCGGATGTCGAAGGAAAAGAGATTACGCTCAATTATTTAACGCCGCATAATAAATGGTCTGTTCATAGTATGTATTTTGATTCGCAACCGATGTTGACGCTATTCCGCGGCGGTCCAACTATTTGGTTAAGTAAAGAAGACGCGGAAGAAGCAGGCATTCAAGATAACGACTGGATTGAATGTTTCAACCGAAACGGTGTCGTTGTTGCGCGTGCAGTCGTTTCTCACCGCCTTCCGAGAGGAATTGCATTTATGCATCATGCTCAAGATCGGCATATTAACGTACCGGGATCAAAATTAACGAACAATCGCGGCGGTACGCATAATAGTCCGACACGCATTCATGTCAAACCGACGCATATGATCGGAGGATACGCGCAATTAAGCTATGGATTTAACTATTACGGTCCGACTGGAAACCAACGCGACTTGAACGTCATTATTCGCAAGTTGAAGGAGGTTGATTGGCTTGAAGATTAAAGCACAAATTGGCATGGTAATGAACTTAGATAAATGTATTGGCTGCCATACGTGCAGCGTCACATGCAAAAACACCTGGACGAATCGTCCAGGTGCCGAATATATGTATTTTAACAACGTAGAAACGAAACCTGGTATCGGTTATCCTAAAAAATGGGAAGATCAAGAGAAATATAAAGGCGGTTGGGAGTTGAAAAATGGGGAGCTACAGCTAAAGGCGGGCTCGAAAGCAAATCGATTACTCAATTTATTTTACAATCCGAACTTACCAACGATCGACGATTATTATGAACCGTGGAATTACGATTATGAAACGTTAACAAATAGCCCTGAGAAAAAACATCAGCCTGTCGCACGTCCAAAATCTTCATTGACTGGAGAGTTTATGGAGTTAAAATGGGGGCCGAACTGGGAAGATGACTTAGCTGGTGCGCATGTCACAGCATTAGAAGATCCAAACGTAGTGAAAATGGAGCAGTCGATTCAAGCGGAATTTGAACAAGTATTTATGATGTATTTACCGCGCATTTGCGAGCATTGTGTTAATCCTCCATGCGTATCAAGCTGTCCATCTGGAGCGATGTATAAACGAGAGGAGGACGGCATCGTACTCGTAGATCAAAATGCTTGCCGTGCTTGGCGATATTGCGTATCAAGCTGTCCATATAAAAAAGTGTATTTCAACTGGCAAACAAGCAAAGCGGAAAAATGTACATTATGTTTCCCACGACTAGAAGCTGGATTGCCAACAATTTGTTCTGAAACGTGCGTAGGGCGCGTGCGTTACCTCGGAGTCATGCTGTATGATGCAGATCGTGTAAAAGAAGTAGCGAGCGTATCAGATGAAAAAGAATTGTATGAAGCGCAGCTATCGATTTTCTTAAATCCACATGATCCGGAAGTCATTGCGAAAGCGAAAGAAGAAGGAATTCCACAAGCGTGGATTGAGGCGGCACAAAAATCACCAATTTATAAAATGATCGTTGATTGGAAAATCGCATTACCGTTACATCCAGAATATCGGACGTTGCCAATGGTATGGTATATTCCGCCATTAAGCCCAATTACAAATATGATTGAAGGAAAAGGAAGCAGGGCAAGTGAATACGACATTTTCCCAGCCATTGATGAGATGCGCATTCCAATTGAGTATTTAGCTCATTTATTAACGGCTGGTGATCAATCACATATTCGTACAGTGCTGAAAAAAATGGCAGCGATGCGTTTATATATGCGTGCGCTACAAACAAATAAACAACCGAATGAACAAATGATTCAGTCGTTAGGGTTAAACGGAGAAGATATTGAAGAAATGTACCGTCTATTAGCGATTGCTAAATACAACGACCGTTTCGTCATTCCAGCATCGCATCGCGAACAAGTAGCTGAATTATATGCGGAACAAGGAACGTGCGGATTATCGTTTATGGGTGGACCAGGTTCATGCGGTACCATTTCGTCATAAAGGGAGAGGATTTAAATGGATTATGCTCATGTACAAACGGTGTTTGAAATCGTTTCGTATTTGTTATCATACCCAGATCGACAATGGCGTGACCAACTTGATGATTGTGCAATGTTTAGTCAACAAATTCCGCATCGCCCTATTGTGCAAAACATACAAAAATTTATTGATTATGTAAAACAAACGGATGAAACGTCATGGATTGAAACATATGTGTATACGTTTGATTTTGGCAAAAAAACAAATTTATACGTCACATATATGAGCACAGGCGAACAAAGAGAACGTGGAATCGAACTGTTACAATTGAAGCAGCTGTACAAATCAGCAGGTTTTGACATAACAGAGCGAGAGTTGCCAGATTACTTGCCACTTATGCTTGAATTTGCGTCGCAAGCCGAACGTGTGTATGTTCAGCCGCTTATGCAAAAATATTTCAATCATATGTCTCACATTCGTGAACAGTTAATTGCGGCGGAAAGTTATTACGCCATTTTATTCGATGTGTTGCTTATGGCACTTGAGGAAATTGGCGTGCGTAAACTTGCGGAAGGGAGCGTGTCGTAATTGCTCGAACAATTTCTTTGGGGATACTTCCCTTACATCGTTTTAACTATTTTCATTGGTGGGCACATTTATCGTTATCAACACGATCAGTTCGGATGGACGACAAAATCGAGCGAATTTCTTGAAAAAAAATCGTTGCGGCTCGGAAGCATTTTATTTCATTGGGGGATCATCTTTGTTTTTATCGGTCATGTCATGGGGATTCTTATTCCAAAATCGTTTTATGATGCGATCGGCATCTCTGAACATACGTATCATACGCTAGCCATCGCGTTCGGTCTTCCGGCAGGGATCGTTTCTATTGTTGGTTTAGTTATTTTCATCCAACGTCGTTTAACCGTTAAACGCATTCGCTTAACAAGCAGTAAAGCAGATTGGCTCGTTTTAATTTTATTAGCGATTGTCATGTTGACTGGTTTTGCTTCTACATCGTTGAACGTGAACGCAAACGGCTTTGATTATCGCACAACGATCAGCCCTTGGTTTCGCACCGTTTTAACGTTTCGTGCTGATCCAACGTATATGGAAAGCGTACCGATTTGGTTTAAAATTCATATCGTCTCCGCTTTATGTATTTTCGTTGTTTGGCCATTTACGCGATTAGTTCATGTATTTAGTATGCCGTTTCGTTATTTAAGCCGAAGTTACGTTGTTTATCGTCGTCGAATGCCGAAACAACAATGAAAGAAGCGATAATGAAAAGAGGTCTCTTTTGCGAGAGCTCTTTTCTTATTTTCCGATATTGAGTTAAAATAAGGATGTATACGTAATTGACATAGAAAGAGTGATTGTTGTGAATGATCAAGTGAATCGTCTTCGAAAAATCGTAAAAGAAAAAACATGGGTGTCGTTTTTGTACAATAACCATCCGTATAGTTTACTTCATTGGTCCGTTGCAGGATTTTTAAACGACGAGCGCGATGTCTGGCTGCTGCAAGATGAGATGACATTTGAAACACAATCGTTCGTGCAGTTAGATGAAGCGCTTGCTTGGATTGAACAACATATGCCGCATATTACAGATATTTTATAAGGGGCCGAATGCCCCCTTCTTATTGCGGAGAATTTTGCCGTTTTGTCGGATGAATCGCTTTTTCTAATTCTTCCTTTGCAATGACAGGACGAACCGTATCGGCTGTCGGCTTTCCTTTTTGGCTTTTATTTTTTGCCATAAAAGTTCACTCCTTTATGTTTTAGTCATGATTAGTTTGGAGAAAGAGAGGGATGTTTATGCTAAAAGATCGATTAAATGAGCAACTGATCGAACAGCTTAAGCAAAAACAAAAGCAACTGCAAGAGGAAGAACAAAAACGAAAAGAAGAAGAGGAAGCAAAGCGCAAGGAAGAAGCTCGTAAGCGAGAAAAAAATAAAACGTTTGCTGAATGGTTAGAAGAAAGTGACTTAGATTGGCGAAAATTTAAATAACCGAGGGCGAACACCCTCGGTTACCGATGATCAGTAAACATCGTTTGTTTTGTCAGTTGTTTTAGGATAGCTATTTGTTCATCGCTCAATGTTACTGATTGAGCAGCGACGTTTTCGATTAGTTGCGATAATCGGCTTGCGCCTGGAACGACTGTAGCTACTGCTTCATTTGCTAAACAAAAACGAAGGGCAATCGCCGTAAGCGTTTCATTCGGAGCAACCGCTTTTAATTTTGGAATGAGCGTCACTAACTCGGCAAACGAATAATCGACATAGCCGTTTTGTTTCGTATTTTCGCTTGCTCGTTCAATCGGACGTTCAGTTAATAATCCTTTCGCTAGCGGTCCGCGAGCAATGACGCTCACGTTATGTTGCTTCAAAAGCGGAAACCATTCTTCAGCGCGGCGATCAAGCAAACTATACGGCATCATGACAGAAACGATGCGCGATCGCTTCACATATTCGCGAATGACGTTTGGACGCATAGAGGAAATGCCGTAATAACGAATGATGCCCTCTTGTTGCAATTCCTCAAACGCCTCAATGGTTTCATCGATCGGATCATCAATTGTCCCGCCATGTAGTTGATATACATCAATATAATCGGTTTGTAATCGTCGTAAGCTATGTTTCACCGCTTGTTTTATGTATGCTTTTGACGGATCCCATGTCCAGCCGTTTCCTTGTTCCGTCCAACGATTTCCTACTTTTGTCGCAACGATGACATCGTGTCGTTTTCCTTTTAATGCCTTACCGACAATTTCTTCATTTAACCCACGATCATATAAATCGGCTGTATCGAAGTAGTTTACGCCTTGATCGATCGCTTCATGAATGATGCGAATCGCATCGCTTTCCGACGTACCGAGCGACATGCAGCCAAAGCCAATTTCACTTACATATAAATGTGAATGTCCAAGTTTCCGTTTTTTCATGTTCCCACTCCTTTTTAATCATTATAACGAATAAGTTTTCCATTTGTCTTTGTTCATGTAGTACAATGGAAATGAAAAATGACATGGTGGTGAAACGATGGATCATTTATATGAAAAAACGATAAATCAAAAGCGCATTTTTTCTGGAAAAGTGATTGACGTATATGTGGAAGATGTGTTGTTGCCAAACGGGGAAACGAGCAAGCGTGAAATTGTTAAACACCCTGGAGCGGTTGCGGTGCTTGCGATAACAGAAGAAAATAAAATGGTGCTCGTTCGTCAATATCGAAAAGCGTTAGAGCGAGTGCTTGTTGAAATTCCAGCCGGAAAACTTGAGAAAGGGGAGGCACCGATCGAAACAGCTAAGCGTGAGCTAGAAGAAGAAACAGGATATGTATGCGAAAAAATGGAGCCGCTTCACTCTTTCTACACATCGCCGGGGTTTGCAGATGAATTAGTACATATATTTCTTGCGAAAGGGTTAACGAAAAAAAGCGAAAAGCAAATGCTTGATGATGACGAGTTTGTCGATGTGCTTGAAGTGACGTTAGAAGAAGCACTAAACATGGTCGAAGAAAAACAAATTTATGACGCAAAAACGATTTATGCTCTTTTATATTGGCAATTGCAGGCGTAAAGCGGTCATCTCGACCGCTTTTTGTCATATCACGCTCCTTTTCCCATACAATGTAGTAACAGAACGTGTAGGGGGATGGAGCGATGAGAAAGCGATCATGGACGACAACATGGGGGCAGCATGTACAAGAGCATTATACGACATATGTGTTTACCGTCGTTCTTTTTGTGATGGGCGTTGTTTTTGGCGCGATTGTTGTCAACAGTTTAAGTTTCAGTCAAAAACAAGATTTATATTATTATTTAACGAATTTTTTTGGACAAGTGTCTGCGGGACATATTGCAAGTGCGCATGACGTATGGAAAGAAAGTTTTTTACAAAATTTAAAATATATTGGGCTGATGTGGATTTTAGCGATGTCGCTTGTAGGGTTACCACTTATTTTAATTTTATTATTTTTAAAAGGGCTTGTTGTCGGTTTTACCGTTGGATTTTTAGTCAATCAAATGGGATGGAACGGATTTTTGTTAGCTTTCGTCTCTGTCGTCCCGCAAAATATTATTCTCGTTCCCATTTTTATTATGATGGCCGCTGTATCGATTTCGTTTTCTTTAAAAATGATTCGACATCAATTTGTGAAACGAACGTCCGAACCAATTTTTCGAGCGATGCTTCGTTATACGTTTGTCATGTTATCGTTTAGCATCGCATTAGTGTTTGCATCTTCGCTTGAAGCATACGTATCCCCGTTGCTCATGAAAGAAGTTGTGGAATTAATAGAAAAATAATTATTATTTAATAATCATTTTATTTATCAGTTTGTAATCATTTTATTTTGACACGTTCCTTTCTTTTGTTATAATGAGAATGAGTAACGAGGGAGGGAATGAAAATGGAAAGTCGCCTTGAAAGAATTAAAAAACAATTGCATGCCGCAAGCTATAAATTAACGCCGCAACGGGAAGCGACGGTACGTGTGTTGCTTGAACATGAAGAAGATCATTTAAGCGCGGAAGATGTTTACCTCCTCGTGAAAGAAAAAGCACCGGAAATAGGGTTAGCGACAGTATATCGCACGTTGGAGCTATTAACAGAATTGAAAATTGTCGATAAAATTAACTTCGGGGATGGCGTTTCCCGCTACGATCTTCGTAAGGAAGGTGCGGCGCATTTTCATCACCATTTAGTGTGTATTGAATGTGGGGCGGTCGATGAAATTCAAGAAGATTTATTAGAAGATGTCGAAGCGATTGTAGAACGGGATTGGAATTTTAAAATTAAAGATCACCGTTTAACATTTCACGGCATTTGTTATCGTTGTCAAGAGAAGCATGAAGAACAGTAAACCTTTTCGTCTATGAAAAGGTTTTTTCATTTATGTATAAAATGCGATGAAACGGGCATATCCTCTTACTATATGACAGTTGACGGAGGTATGCGATGAAAAGAATGGTGGACGTGTTAAAAGTGTTTCTTTTATTTACGGGATGTACGATTTTATTTTATTATAGTATTGTATGGATGAGCGAGGAATATAACTATTACCGTCGTTACGACGAGCCGATGGGATCAGCTGTGAAAGTATCAACGACTGAACGGCAAGAAACGAATTGGCTCGATCGATTGTTGTTTTTTTATCAAAACGGGGAGTAGGATGCGTGTGGAAGATCAAGTAAAAGATTTTATTCACTATTTAATTGTTGAGCGAAATTTAGCTCATAATACGATCGTATCATATGAACGTGACTTAAAAAAATATGTTCAATATTTACAAAAAGTTGAGCAACGATGTCGTTGGAATGACGTCACCCGTTTTCATATTATGCAATTTTTAAAGTTTTTAAAAGAAAAAGGAAGCTCGCCAAAAACGATTGCGCGCCATCTGGCGTCTGTTCGGTCATTTCATCAATTTTTATTACGTGAAAAAGTAGTCGACCAAGATCCGACTGTTCATATTGAAACACCGCAACTGCCGAGAAAATTGCCAAACGTGTTGTCGATGGCGGAAGTTGAAGCGTTATTGGAAGCACCGAAACAAAACACGCCGTTTAGCATTCGGGATAAGGCGATGCTCGAGTTGTTGTATGCGACAGGCATTCGCGTGAGTGAGCTTATTCAATTAAACATATCCGATGTTCATTTAACGATGGGGTTTATTCGTTGTTACGGAAAAGGGCGGAAAGAGCGAATCGTTCCGATCGGAAAAATGGCGACAGAAGCATTAAAACGGTACATGGAACAAGGTCGTCCAGAGTTGCTGCAACGAAAAAAAGGAACGACAGATGCATTGTTTTTAAACCATCACGGCGAGCGGCTAACAAGGCAAGGGTGTTGGAAAATTTTAAAACGGCTCGCCCAAGAAGCAAACATTCAAAAAACGTTAACGCCACATACGTTGCGCCATTCATTTGCAACGCATTTATTAGAAAATGGCGCCGATTTACGCGCCGTGCAAGAAATGCTTGGACATGCAGATATTTCGACAACGCAAATTTATACGCACGTCACGAAAACGCGCTTAAAAGACGTGTACAAGCAGTTTCATCCGAGAGCATAACTGTGACGATGATTTGTCACAGTTTTTTTATTGCAATTCATTATGAAAACGTTTTATAATTTAGTTGTCAGACTTCTGACAAATACGAATGATGCGTGATTTTGTTTCATAGTGGGTATGCTATGAAGCGAATGAAGCGATTGGGGAGGTAAAACGGTGAAGCCTACATATAAACGCGTATTTTTAATTGTGATGGACTCAGTTGGAATTGGTGAAGCGCCAGATGCCGAAAAATATAACGACAAAGGTGCGGATACGCTTGGGCATATTGCCGAACATCGCGGTGGCTTACATATGCCGAACATGGCGAAGTTAGGCTTAAGCAATATTCGTGAAATCCAAGGGATTCCGAAAGCAGAAAAGCCGCTTGCTTATTTTACGAAAATGCAAGAAGCATCGGCTGGAAAAGATACAATGACAGGACATTGGGAGTTAATGGGTCTTCGCATTGATACGCCGTTTCAAGTGTTTCCTGACGGATTTCCAAAAGAGCTGATTGATGAATTAGAAAAACGAACAGGAAGAAAAGTGATCGGGAATAAACCAGCAAGTGGCACAGCGATTATCGATGAGCTTGGCCCTGAACATATGGAAACAGGTGCGCTTATTGTATATACGTCAGCCGATTCAGTGTTGCAAATCGCAGCGCATGAAGAAATCATTCCGTTAGAAGAATTGTATCGTATTTGTAAAATTGCGCGTGAATTGACGCTTGATGAAAAATATATGGTCGGTCGTGTCATTGCTCGTCCATTCATTGGGAAGCCAGGAAGTTTCCAACGGACAGCGAATCGTCACGATTATGCGTTAAAACCGTTTGGTCGTACAGTCATGAATGAATTACAAGATGCAGGATACGATGTGATCGCCATCGGTAAAATTGCTGACATTTACGATAACGAAGGTGTGACACAAACGTTGCGCACAAAATCAAACATGGACGGAATGGACAAATTAGTCGATACGTTACAAATGGACTTTACAGGACTCAGCTTTGTGAACCTTGTTGATTTTGATGCATTATACGGTCATCGTCGCGATCCAAAAGGATACGGCGATGCGTTAGAAGAGTTTGATGCCCGTTTACCAGAAGTGTTTGAACGTTTAAAAGAAGACGATTTATTAATTATTACGGCGGACCACGGAAATGATCCGGTTCATCACGGAACCGATCATACGCGCGAATATGTGCCTCTTCTCGTTTATAGTCCGAGCATGAACGGAGGAAAACAACTTCCGTTGCGTGAAACGTTTGCAGACGTTGGAGCAACAATTGCGGAAAACTTCCGTGTAAATATGCCGAAATACGGAACGAGCTTTTTACATGAGTTGAAATAAGGAGCGTGACAAAATGAATCGAGCAGCAATTGAACAAGCCGCGCAATTTTTAAAAGAAAAGTTTCCAACTTCACCGCAAATCGGCTTAATTCTTGGTTCTGGTTTAGGTGTGTTGGCAGATGAAATTGAACAAGCGATTAAAATTCCGTACAGTGATATTCCAAATTTCCCTGTATCGACAGTCGAAGGACATGCCGGTCAACTTGTATACGGCCAGTTAGAAGGTGCGACTGTCATCGTGATGCAAGGGCGATTCCATTATTATGAAGGATACAGTTTTGAAAAGGTAACATTCCCTGTACGCGTGATGAAAGCGCTTGGTGTTGAACAATTAATTGTGACAAATGCGGCAGGCGGTGTAAATGAATCGTTTGAACCAGGGGATTTAATGATTATTTCAGATCATATTAATAACATGGGTGGCAATCCGCTGATCGGTCCGAATGATTCGGCACTTGGTGTGCGCTTCCCAGACATGTCGGAAGCATATAGTAAACGACTTCGTCAACTCGCGAAAGACGTG
The DNA here is from genome assembly GCF_011006755.1 of Anoxybacillus sp. MB8. Classification (NCBI taxonomy): domain Bacteria; kingdom Bacillati; phylum Bacillota; class Bacilli; order Caryophanales; family Anoxybacillaceae; genus Anoxybacillus; species Anoxybacillus sp. MB8. The sequence goes on along the minus strand of NZ_RXXX01000001.1, from coordinate 63,378 downwards.
GCGAATGAAATTGGATTGCGTGTACGTGAAGGGGTATATGTCGCCAATACAGGTCCAGCATATGAAACACCAGCAGAAATTCGTATGATTCGTGTCATGGGCGGTGATGCAGTCGGTATGTCTACGGTACCTGAAGTGATCGTCGCTCGCCATGGAGGAATGGAAGTGTTAGGCATTTCATGCATTTCTAATATGGCTGCAGGCATTTTAGATCAGCCGCTCACACATGATGAAGTGATCGAAACGACAGAAAAAGTAAAAGCTGACTTTTTACGATTTGTAAAAGCGATCGTGCGCAACATGGCGAAAAAATAAACGAGAAGGTGAATGACGATGAGAATGGTCGATTTAATTGAGAAAAAACGTGACGGCCACGCATTAACGAAAGAAGAAATTCATTTTATCATTGAAGGTTATACAAAAGGTGATATTCCTGACTATCAAATGAGCGCATTAGCGATGGCGATTTTTTTCCGTGGCATGAACGAAGAAGAAACAGCTGAATTAACGATGGCGATGGTACATTCAGGGGATACGATCGACCTTTCAAGAATTGAAGGAATTAAAGTTGACAAACACTCAACGGGCGGTGTGGGTGATACAACAACGTTAGTGTTAGGTCCACTTGTTGCATCTGTCGGCGTTCCGGTTGCAAAAATGTCTGGTCGCGGCCTTGGTCACACAGGCGGAACAATTGATAAATTAGAATCCGTGCCAGGATTTCATGTTGAAATTAGCAACGACGAATTTATTGAGCTTGTAAATAAAAATAAAATTGCTGTTGTCGGTCAGTCTGGCAACTTAACACCAGCCGATAAAAAATTGTATGCGCTTCGCGATGTAACAGCAACGGTCAATAGCATTCCGTTAATCGCTTCATCGATTATGAGCAAAAAAATTGCAGCCGGTGCAGATGCGATCGTGTTAGACGTAAAAACAGGTGCGGGCGCGTTTATGAAAGATTTAAACGATGCGAAAGCATTAGCGAAAGCGATGGTCGATATTGGAAACCGTGTTGGACGTAAAACGATGGCGATTATTTCCGATATGAGTCAGCCGCTCGGTTATGCGATCGGAAACGCCCTCGAAGTAAAAGAAGCGATCGATACGTTAAAAGGGGAAGGTCCGGACGATTTACAAGAACTTTGTTTAGTACTTGGCAGCCATATGGTATATTTAGCTGAAAAAGCATCTTCGCTTGAAGAAGCGCGCCATATGTTAGAAAAAGCGATGAAAGACGGTTCAGCGCTTGAAACGTTTAAAACGTTTTTAGCTGCACAAGGTGGCGATGCGTCCGTTGTCGATGATCCGAGCAAATTGCCTCAAGCGAAATATGTGATTGAACTTGAGGCGAAAGAAGACGGATACGTATCAGAAATCGTTGCCGATGCGGTTGGAACGGCAGCGATGTGGCTCGGTGCTGGGCGTGCAACGAAAGAATCGACGATTGATTTAGCGGTCGGTTTAGTGCTTCGTAAAAAAGTTGGCGATGCGGTGAAAAAAGGGGAATCGCTCGTTACGATTTACAGCAACCGTGAACAAATTGATGATGTGAAACAAAAACTATATGAAAACATTCGCATTTCTACGACACCTGTCCAAGCGCCAACATTAATTTACGATAAAATTTCGTAACCTGGAGGATTCGTTCCTTCAGGTTTTTTTATGTATAAAAAAATAAAAAATGGAAAGGATGGCAAGTATAAAGAAATGGAGGGTTGGAGATGAAGCGATTTTTTTATGTGCTTGCCATCACGTTATTATTTTTCCCGATCGTATCTGTGCACGCGGAACAACCAAAAGTGGAGTTAGCGACAGAGGCGCGATCAGCCATTTTAATTGAACGAGACACAGGGGCTGTTTTGTATGAAAAAAATGCCCATGAGCCGCTTCCGCCAGCAAGTATGACGAAAATTATGACGATGCTTCTTATTATGGAAGCGATTGATCAAGGAAAGCTAAAGTTAGACGAACGGGTGCGAGCAAGTGAATACGCTGCATCGATGGGCGGATCGCAAATTTTTTTAGAACCCGGGGAAGAAATGACTGTTGACGATTTATTAAAAGGTGTCGCCATCGGATCGGGCAATGATGCTTCGGTTGCATTAGCAGAACGAATTGCAGGATCAGAAGAAGCGTTCGTCCATCTGATGAACGAAAAAGCAAGACAGCTTGGGCTCAAGCATACGGCATTTGAAAATACGACAGGTTTGCCAGCAAAAAATCATTATAGTACCGCATATGATATGGCGGTGATGGCAAAAGAGCTATTAAAATACGATTTAATTACAAAATATACAGGCACATATGAAGACTACTTAAGAGAAAATACGAACAAAAAGTTTTGGCTTGTGAATACAAATCGGCTCGTAAAATTTTATCCAGGTGTCGACGGATTAAAAACAGGCTATACGAGCGAAGCGAAATATTGTTTAACTGCAACGGCGAAAAAAGGAAACATGCGCGTCATCGCTGTCGTGTTCGGAGCTCCGACGCCAAAGGCGAGAAACGCACAAATTACAAAAATGTTAGATTACGCGTTTAGCCATTACGAAACGAAACCGCTTTATAAAAAAGATGAAACGATTGCGATGCTTCCTGTCAGCAAAGGAAAGAAAAAGGCGGTTGCGGCTGTAACGTCTGAGCCGATTTCTGTTTTGTTAAAGAAAGGGGAAAAATCAGAAGCGGTAAAAACGACGTGGAAATTAAATAAAAAAGTGAAAGCGCCTGTGAAAAAAGGAGATGTGCTCGGTACGCTCATTGTGAAAAAAGATGGAGTGGTGATCGCGAAAAGTCCTTTAGTGGCAAAAGAGCAAGTGGAAGAAGCAAATATGTGGGAGTTGTTTAAACGAATGTTTAGCTCATTCTCGCGCACATCTTGACGAAACGAGACGAATGGCGACTAGTTTTGTCGGGAAGAAGGATTGACGCATAAACAAATCGAATTCTTCCTTAACCTAAACGGATAAGGAGGAAATGATCGTGAGTTTATCGATTCAATTAGAAGTGAAACAACATGTATTGCTCGTACGATTAGCTGGTGAGCTAGATCATCATACCGCAGAACAGTTGCGCGCAGAAATGACGGATGTATTAGAGCGAGAGCGAATAAAAGCGATCGTTTTAAACTTAAATGAGCTAACGTTTATGGATAGTTCAGGATTAGGTGTCATTTTAGGAAGATATAAGCAAATTCAACGCATGGGTGGAGAGATGGTCGTCTGCTCTGTTTCTCCGTCAATTAAGCGTTTGTTTGATATGTCAGGGTTGTTTAAAATTATTCGGTTAGAAGTCAATGAACAGTACGCATTACAAACGTTGGGGGTGGCGTAAATGAGAAATGAAATGCATCTTCAATTTTCCGCCCTCAGCCAAAATGAATCGTTTGCCCGTGTGACAGTTGCTGCGTTCGTTGCGCAACTCGATCCGACGCTCGATGAGCTCACGGAAATTAAAACAGTCGTATCTGAAGCTGTAACCAATGCGATTATTCACGGTTATGAAAATGATCCAAGCGGCGTCGTCTACATTTCTGTCATCATTGAAGGACATACAGTCCATTTAACGATTCGCGATCATGGAAAAGGGATCGAAAACGTGGAAGAAGCGCGACAGCCGTTATTTACGACAAAGCCAGAGCTCGAGCGTTCCGGTATGGGATTTACGATTATGGAAAATTTTATGGATGAAGTAAACATTTACTCAAAAGTGAATGAAGGAACGACCGTGGAGTTGATTAAGCATTTAACGAAAAGCAAAGCGCTATGCAATTAAGGGAGACGTGCCTATGGATGTCGAGGTACAAGCTGTCAAAGACCATGAAATCAAAGAGTTGATTCGGAGGAGCCAGCAAGGGGATCAGCAAGCGCGCGATGAGATTATCGAAAAAAATATGCGGCTTGTCTGGTCGGTTGTGCAACGGTTTTTAAACCGAGGATATGAGCCAGAAGATTTGTTTCAAATCGGTTGTATCGGTTTAATGAAATCCGTCGATAAATTTGATTTATCGTATGACGTCAAATTTTCAACGTATGCAGTACCGATGATTCTTGGAGAAATTCAACGTTTCATTCGCGATGACGGATCGGTGAAAGTGAGCCGTTCATTAAAAGAAATCGGGAATAAAATTCGCAAGGCAAAAGATGAGTTATCGAAGCGAAACGGTCGCGTCCCAACGGTGAATGAAATTGCTCAATTTTTGGAAATTTCACCTGAGGACGTTGTATTAGCGCAAGAAGCGATTCGTTCGCCCGCATCTATTCATGAAACGGTGTACGAAAACGATGGCGATCCGATTACGTTGCTTGATCAAATTGCAGACGAACAAGATGTTTGGTTTGATAAAATTGCGTTGAAAAAAGCGATGGAAGAATTAGATGAACGCGAACGATTAATCGTGTATTTGCGCTATTATAAAGATCAAACGCAATCAGAAGTGGCAGCTAGATTAGGCATCTCTCAAGTGCAAGTATCTCGTTTAGAAAAAAAAATATTGCAACAAATGAAAGCCCGAATGGATGAATAAGTCCGTTCGGGCTTTTTATGCATACGGAGGAAGGTCATATCTCATACTACAAATACAATGATGGAAGCAAGGTGTGAGTATGAAAGAGACGATTTTTTTGAAAATGCGTCATCGTGTGCAAGTGCAGCCGAATGCGACGGTTCGAGTAGGAGATGTTGCACAAGTCGTCGCAAAGAAACGAATGGACGATATTGTGCAAACCCCGATTTATACCGTGCAAAAAAAAGATCGAAACATTGTTATTATTGATGTCATGCATGTGATGAAAGCATTAATGGCCGTTGCGCCGCATGATGATATTCAGTCGCTCGGACCGTCACAAACGATCGTTGAAGTCGTTTATGAAAAAAAGAGATGGGGCTATTTATATGTTCCAATCGTTTGGCTTCTTTTATTTATCGGATCGGGGCTTGCGATTATGAATTTTCACGAAGATGTGAGCATGCAACAAGTACAACAACGTCTGTATCGGGTAATCACAGGAAAAGAAGTAGACAAACCGTTATGGTTTCAAATCCCGTATTCCCTCGGATTAGGTCTCGGGATGATTTTATTTTTCAATCATTTTTTTAAAAAGCGAATTAATGAAGAGCCGAGCCCACTTGAAGTCGAAATGTTTCAATACCAACAGTCGCTCGATCAATATGTCATTATGCATGAAAATAAAGAAGCGATGAGGCGAATGGACGATGATTCGTGAGCTGATTGTAGCATTTGTCGGATTGGCAGGAGGATTAGCTGTCGGTTCTGGTTTTGTGGCGTTTTTAACCGTTCTTGGTGTCATTCCGCGATTGACACAGCTTACAAAAACGATGAAATGGATTGCGACGTATGAATGGGGCGTTGTACTCGGTGCGGTCGTAAGCAGTTGGGTGAGCTTGCGTGACCCCCTTTTTTCTTTTCCGCCTATGTTAGCAAGCGTCATCGGATTGCTTAGCGGTGTATTTGTCGGCATGCTTGCTGCGGCCTTAACGGAAGTATTAAACGTATTTCCGATTTTAGCGAAACGACTCGGCATTGATGAACAAATTGTCGTGTTATTAATGGCGATGGTATTTGGCAAAGTAGCAGGCTCTCTTTTTCATTGGATATATTTTGTTGATCGATAGGGGGAGACAGATGGGAAAAGCATTTTTGTTCGGAGGGGTTATTGCTGTCATTGGACAAGCGCTCATCGATATGTACAGCGTATGGTTTCATATGAATGAGCCAGAAGCCGTTCGGTGGATGAACGGGACGTTGATCGTATGTGCGGCAATATGGACGCCTACTCGATTGTATCGCCAGTTCACACAGTTTGCAGGGGCAGGAATGATTGTGCCGATGATGAGTTTAGCAAACATATGGAGCGCAAGCGCGCTCGAATATCGCAATGAAGGAGCGGCAGAACATATGCTTTCTGTTGGCGGGAGCATCATTGTGACGTTAGTGGCGGCATCATATGTTGCGTCATTGTTTTTATAAAAGGGGGGGTTACATGAAAAAAGTAGGGGAACAAACGATTATATTCGATACTGACATTTATATCGAATCGGTCGGCACGGTTGTCGGTCCGAAAGAGCGTGAAGGTCCACTCGGTTCGTCATTTCATCGAGCTTATGACGATTTATATTGCGATGAACAAAGTTGGGAGCTCGCAGAACGGCGGTTGATGAAAGAAGCGATTACGATTTGTTTAACAAACGGAAACGTACAAACAAAAGACGTTGACTTATTTATTGCGGGGGATTTGCTCAATCAAACGGTCACTGCGAACTATGTTGCCAAAGAAATAGATGTCCCCTTTTTAGGAGTATTTAGCGCCTGTTCAACGATTACGGAAGCGATGCTCGTTGCCGCTACGTTTATTGACGGAACGTTTGCTCGCCGCGTGTTAGTGGCAACGAGCAGCCACTACGGAGCGGCAGAACGTCAATTTCGCTTTCCGACGACAATGGGTGTCCAGAAGGGAGAAAGTGCATCGTGGACCGTGACTGGCGGAGCGGCCGCATTATTAAGTACGATACGTTCCCCCTTTCGCATTCGCGCAGCAACGATTGGAAGAGTAATCGATAGCGGTATAACGAATCCGCTCGACATGGGACGTGCGATGGCGCCGGCCGCATTTGCCACGATCAAGCAACATTTTGCAGACTGTGGACTTTCACCGACATCGTATGATGTGATCGTTACAGGAGATTTAGGAAAAGTCGGAAGCAGCGAACTTAAGGCATTATGTCATGAGGCGAACATGAACATAAGCGAGCGATATGACGATTGTGGCGTGCTCATTTACGATGCAGAACAGCAAGCGTTTGCGGGCGGGAGCGGGTGCGCGTGTTGTGCCGTTGTCACGTACAGTTATTTTCTTGAACAGATGAGGGAGAAAAAAATAAAAACGATGCTCGTTATTGCGACAGGAGCTTTGTTTAATAGTACGATGGTGAAACAACATCAAACGATTCCAGCGATCGCTCATGCGATTGCCATTGAAGCGGTGACGTAAAAATGGAAACGTACGTATATGCATTTGTCATCGGTGGTACATTGGCGCTAATCGGACAGTTGTTGCTAAGGAAGTGGTCGTTTATTCGCATGATGACGATATTTGTATTCATCGGTATAGCGCTCGAATCGGTCGGTGTATATCGTTTTATTCAGTCATTTGCGCATGCAGGAGTAGAAACGACACTTGTTCATCTTGGAGCTTCTTGTATACAAGCGGTAAAAACGGGGGACTTTACAAATGTCGTCTTTTTTCTTTCTTTTCCAATCTTCGTTGCATGGATGACCGCTATTGTTTGTAAACCGAGAGGAAGGATCGAATGAAAAAAAGGAAAGTGATTTTAGTGACAGATGGAGATGAGCATGTGCGGCGTGCGCTCGAATGGTTAGCAAAACAATTTGGTGCGCGTTGCATTAGCCAATCGCAAGGCAATCCATCGCGTCTAACAGGGAAACAGCTTGTTGAACTTATTTTGCAAACGCCGCATGATCCTGTTTTTGTCATGTTTGATGATAGCGGAATTATCGGCGAAGGGGCAGGTGAACAAGCGCTTCGTTACGTCGCGACGCATGAGCAAATCGATGTACTTGGAGCGATAGCGGTTGCGTCTGATACGAACAATCAAGAATGGACAAAAGTAAATATTTGCATTGATTATGATGGGAACTTCACATCATACGGTGTCGATAAAGAAGGAATTGCTGAGTGGGAATTCGGTCGAGTAAATGGAGATACGGTATATTGTTTAGATCAATTACCTATCCCAATTGTTGTTGGAATTGGCGATATCGGAAAAATGAGACGTCGTGATGATATTCGCAACGGTTGCCCGATTACGCGCAAAGCGATTGAATATATTCTCGAAAGGAGCAAACGCGATGAAAACAGAAAGTTACACACCGATTTCTCCGAAGTTGAATGAAAACGAACAGTTTTTCAAAGATGCGATCGGGGTCGGGACGAGCTTCGATTTAGGCGTCCGTAAATTGAACATTTTAAAAACAGATGTTCACTTATATTATTGTAACGGTCTTTGTGATACACAATATATTATTGAACTGCTTGAAATGCTTGTTCAAGTCAATGATCGCGAGCGACAACCAGCGAAGTTGCCAGATATTATCGAAAACCGTCTCGTTCACCAACAAGTGAATCCAGTGAAAAGTTTAGATGAAGCGGTTGATTTTTTGTTAACCGGTTTAATTTTATTGTTTATTGACGGAGAAACGAAAGCGTTCGCTGTCGATGTGCGCAGCTATCCAGGGCGTTCACCCGAAGAACCAGATACCGAGAAAGTGGTGCGAGGGGCGCGCGATGGCTATGTTGAAAATATTGTCGTCAATACGGCGCTCACGCGTAGACGCATTCGAGATGAACGGCTTCGCTTTGAAATGATGCAAGTGGGCGAACGTTCAAAAACAGACATTTGTATTGCATATATTCAAGACGTAGCCGATCCCGGACTTGTCGAACTTATTAAAAAAGAATTAAACGAAATTCAAATTGATGGATTAACGATGGCGGATAAAACAATTGAAGAATTTTTAGTGAAACAAGGATACAATCCGTATCCGCTCGTTCGTTATACAGAGCGACCAGACGTCGCTGCCACACATTTATTAGAAGGACATGTGATCATTATGGTCGATACGTCGCCAAGCGTCATTATTACGCCAACAACGTATTTCCATCACGTTCAACATGCGGAAGAATATCGACAATCTCCAGCGGTAGGAACGTTCGTCCGATGGGTGAGATTTTTAGGCATTTTTGCCTCGCTTTTTTTACTCCCGCTTTGGTTTTTGTTTGTGCTTGACCCATCGTTACTACCGGAAAAATTGGCGTATATCGGGCCAAATGAAAAAACAAATATCCCTATTTTTGTCCAGCTGCTTATTGCTGATATTGGTATTGAGTTTTTACGGATGGCTGCCATCCATACTCCAACACCGTTGTCTACGGCAATGGGTTTAATTGCAGCTGCATTAATTGGACAAATTGCCATTGACGTTGGGCTATTTGTACCAGAAGTGATTTTATATGTATCTGTCGCTGCGATCGGTTCTTTTGCGACACCGAGCTATGAATTAAGCATTGCCAATAAAATTTTTCGTCTTTTATTTTTAGTTGTCATTGCATTGTTTGGTGTCCCTGGATTTATGATTGGCGTCACGATCTTTTTACTTTTCCTTGCCAACATTCGTTCATTAAATACCCCATATTTATGGCCGTTTATTCCATTTGATCCTGGGGCGTTTATGCAAATTATCGTGCGGCGGTCTGTAGCTGGTTCATCGATTCGCCCAAGCATCGTACATCCGCAAAATAAACAAAAACAACCGACATAAAAAGGTTGAAACGTACCAAAATTTATGGTACGTTTTCTTTAATTATTTCGGAATCATCAGGAGGATGTATAATTATGCACGGAACGATGCGAATAAATGATCGGGGACATTTAGAAATTGGCGGTGTTGATACGATTGACTTAGCTCGCCTATACGGAACCCCGCTTTACGTTTATGATGTTGCTCTCATTCGTGAGCGTGCGCGAGCGTTTAAGCGAATGTTTGATAAACATCGTGTACGTGCGCAAGTGGCGTATGCAAGCAAAGCGTTTTCGACAATTGCCATCGTGCAATTGATGGAACAAGAAGGATTATCTCTCGATGTCGTTTCCGGTGGTGAGCTGTACACCGCATTAGCTGCTGGATTTCCGGTCGAACGCATTCATTTTCACGGCAACAATAAAAGTAAAGAAGAACTGCAAATGGCAATTGAAGCGAAAATCGGTTGTGTTGTCGTCGATAATTTTTATGAGTTACAGCTACTGCAACAGCTTTGCTGTGCGCATGAATATACGATGCCTATTTTATTACGTGTCACACCAGGCATTGAGGCACATACACACGACTATATTTTAACAGGTCAAGAAGATTCGAAATTTGGATTTGATTTGCATAATGGACAAGCGGATGAAGCTTTACAGCGTGCGCTCGCTTCTTCCCATCTTCATGTGCTGGGCATTCATTGTCATATCGGTTCGCAAATTTTTGATGCGACAGGTTTTGTTCTTGCAGCGAAAAAGCTATTTGAGAAACTTGCTACATGGCGTGATACGTACCGTTTTACTGCACAAGTGGTCAATCTTGGCGGCGGTTTTGGCATTCGTTACACGAAAGAAGATGATCCGCTTGCACCGGAACAATATGTCGAACAAATTATTGAAGAAGTGAAACGAAATGTCGCATCATTTGATCTACCTTTTCCCGAAATTTGGATTGAACCAGGTCGCTCGCTTGTTGGAGATGCAGGGACAACGATTTATACGATCGGTTCCCGTAAAGAAGTGCCAAACGTTCGGCAATATGTTGCCGTAGATGGTGGAATGAGCGACAATATTCGCCCGGCGCTATATGAGGCAAAATACGAAGCGGTGTTAGCTAACCGCATGCATGAACATTGTGAAGAAGTAGTAGCGATCGCTGGGAAATGTTGTGAGTCAGGAGACATGCTCATCTGGGACTTGCCGCTTCCGAAAGCGCAACCGGGCGATTATTTAGCTGTTTTTTGTACCGGTGCTTACGGTTATGCGATGGCGAATAATTACAATCGCATTCCGCGTCCAGCGGTCGTATTTGTTGAAGACGGTGAAGCAGAGCTTGTCGTGAAACGCGAAACGTATGAAGATTTAATTCGACTCGACTTGCCGCTTAAAACGAAAGTAAAAAAATAACCGAGGTCTTCACCTCGGTTATTGCTCGTTTATGCATAGGTAGGCGTTACGCTCCAAACGCTCCGCGAAGGGCGTTCCATATTTCACGCAAAAGATCGACGATGCGTTGAATAAACGTTCGCCCTTCTTCCGTTTGTAAAAAAGCAGATAGCTTGTCTTTCGCTTGAGCAAGCTGTTCGTTTACTTGATTCCAGTCGATGTTCACGTTTTTCATTTTATTAAACAAAGAAAGCAAGCTGTTTATTTCGTCTTCTGTTAGCGTAATGCCAAGTTCTTGAGCAATCCGTTCAATGAGTGCACGCATATCCGCATCTGTTTTTGGTGGATTTTTCGCTATTTCTTCTTTAATTTTTGCGAGCAGCGCGACCGCTTGATCGTTTCCGATGGATTCGCCAAGCTGTGCCGTTTTCACCATTTCTTCGTTCGCTACCTTTTTCACTTCATCAGGGATCGTTTCATTCGATGAAAGTTCGTACGCTTTCATTAACCCTGTTAACGCAGCTGTTCCGGATACAGGAAACGGTGCGGTAATGTAAATGACTGCATCTTTCACTCCTGCAGTAATGAGCGCATTCATATACATTTCTTTTGTTACCCAGTTAATGTTATTTGTTTCGACTTGCAGACCTGAACCTGGTGCTCCAATCGTAATTTTTGATGACGAAATGGCTTTCGTTCCGATTTGTCCTTTCGGAATAATGTCGCCGAGATATTTATGTTCTTCTGCATTTGTGACCGTAATGATTTCAGCGTTTTCCGGTGCGTTCATTTCTTTTAATATTTGTTGCTTTTGCTGCTCTGTTAAATTTTCTCCGAGCGTAATAATGACGTCTCCTTCAATCGCATCAGCCAAACTAACTGATGGAATCATAAACAACAATAAAATAAATATCGTAAACCACTTCTTCATTTCATAACCTCCTTCAATCTCTTTCTGTACTATTGTACAAACATTTGCGTGAACATAGAAGCGAAATATAGTAAAATGAAGCTACATTTGTTTTTACGATAGAAAGGTGGAAAAGTTTCATGAAGAAAAAAGGATACATTTTAATGGAGAACGGTGGAAAGGTGGAATTTGAACTATTCCCGAATGAAGCGCCAACAACGGTTGCGAATTTCGAAAAATTAGCGAACGAAGGATTTTATAACGGGTTGACGTTTCATCGTGTCATTAAGCGATTTGTAAGCCAAGGAGGCTGTCCAATTGGAAATGGAACAGGCGATGCAGGCTATACGATTCCGTGCGAAACGGACAACAATCCACATAAACATATCGAAGGGGCGATGTCGATGGCGCATCGCGGTCGCAATACAGGAAGTTGTCAATTTTTCATTTGCCACGAACCACAGCCGCATTTAGATGGTGTACATACGGTGTTTGGCCAAGTTACTGCTGGAATGGATGTTGTCAAGGCAATGAAAAATGGCGATGTCATGAAAGAAGTGAAAGTGTGGGACGAACAATAAAGGGAAGATGAAAAATGAAAAAAAACTGGCTACTATTTTTCATCCTTTTGTTTGTTAGCTTCGTTTGGGGAGCAGTGTATTGGCTGGTTATTGCAAAATAATAGACATTTCGTTTTATTGTGCTATAATGAATAAAAATGGAATAAACGCATCCTTCGGGGCAGGGTGAAATTCCCGACCGGCGGTAATGAAACGTATGTTTCTCAGCCCGCGAGCCGTTAAGGCATGATCCGGTGCGATTCCGGAGCCGACAGTATAGTCTGGATGGGAGAAGGATTGCCGAAAACTCACGCCACTTATTAGAAAAATAAGTTTGGCGATGGGTTATTTTTGCTATGCAAAAAAGGCGATCTTCATATACATCTTGCCCTAGGACATCGTTCCTAGGGTTTTGTTATTTTTAGTAGATAACGGAACTGTATAGCTTCAAATGTTTTCTTGTAGGGAAAGGTGGTGTGATATGGACGAGCAATATATGCGTTTCGCATTACAGTTAGCTGAATCAGCACGTGGACAAACATCGCCCAATCCGCTCGTTGGCGCAGTTGTTGTAAAAAATGGTGAAATTGTCGGCTTTGGGGCGCACTTAAAAGCAGGAGAGCCGCATGCAGAAGTCCATGCGTTGCGCATGGCAGGCGAGAAAGCGGAAGGAGCAACCGTTTATGTGACGCTTGAACCGTGCAGTCATTATGGAAGGACGCCTCCTTGTGCCGATTTGTTAATTGAAAAAAAGGTGAAACGTGTCGTTGTGGCGACGACGGACCCGAATCCACTCGTTGCAGGAAAAGGCGTTGAAAAATTAAGGCGAGCGGGAATTGATGTTACCGTCGGGGTGTTGAAAGAAGAAGCGGATGCGTTAAACGAAATGTTTTTTCATTATATTTCAACGAAAACACCGTATGTGACGTTAAAGTATGCGATGAGTTTAGATGGAAAAATTGCAACGAAAACAGGTGAAAGCAAATGGATTACGTCGGAAGAAGCACGGCGTGATGTACATCGCGAGCGACGCATGCACGATGCGATCGTTGTCGGCGTTGGCACGATTTTGGCGGATGATCCGAGTTTAACTGTTCGTTTCGGTCATGAAGGAAAGCAACCGATTCGTATTGTGCTTGATACGCATTTGCGCACACCGCTTCATGCGAATGTTGTCACAGATCAGATGGCGCCAACATGGATCGTCGTCGGCCATCACGTCACAGAAGAACAAATGAAGCCATATGAACGTGCAGGTGTACAAATGATTCGCATGAATGAGAATAAAATTGATATACCATCTTTTTTACGTGAGCTTGGTAAGCGTAACATCATGTCCATCTTTGTTGAAGGTGGAGCCCATGTGCACGGCAGCTTTTTATCTTCGCGTTCCGTTCAACAAGTGCTAGCATATATGGCACCGATGCTAATCGGTGGGAATGAAGCACCTTCAGCAATCGGCGGAGAAGGTTTTGGACGAATGATTGATGCGCTTCGCTTGCAAGTGAAACATGTTCAAATGATCGGACCAGATATAAAAATCGTTGCTAAAGGATGATCGCCATGTTTACAGGAATTATTGAAGAAATCGGCACGATTCAACAAATGAAACAAACAGGGGAAGCGATCGTCTTTACGATCGGGGCACAAAAAGTGTTACAAGACGTACAGCTCGGTGACAGCATTGCGGTAAATGGCGTTTGTTTAACAGTGACGTCATTTACAGATCGCTTTTTTACTGTCGATGTCATGCCTGAGACAGTGCGGGCAACATCGCTTCGCACGCTTACAGTAGGAGCGAAAGTAAATTTAGAACGAGCGATGGCAGCAAACGGTCGTTTTGGTGGGCACTTCGTTTCGGGGCATGTCGATGGTGTCGGACGCATCGTTCGTAAACAGCCTGTCGCAAACGCTGTTTATTATGACATTGAAGTGCCAAGTCATTTGCGTAAATATATGATTTTAAAAGGTTCTGTTGCTGTCGATGGCACAAGCTTGACGATTTTCGGTTTAACCGACCGAACGTTTACGATTTCGCTCATTCCGCATACGCGTGAAGCGACGATTTTAGGGGCAAAAAAAGTTGGTGATGTTGTCAATATTGAATGTGACATCATTGGGAAATATGTTGAACAGTTTGTCAGCGGTAAACGTGAAGGATTGACGATGCAATTTTTGCAAGAGCACGGATATAAGGAGTGAGCGCGATGTTTCATACCATTGAAGAAGCCATTTACGATTTAATGCAAGGAAAAATTATTATCGTTTGCGATGACGAAGACCGTGAAAACGAAGGCGATTTTGTAGCGCTTGCCGAAAAGGCGACACCGGAAGTCATTAATTTTATGATTACGCATGGCCGCGGCCTCGTGTGTGTGCCGATTACAGAAGAACTAGCCGATCGGCTTGATTTAACGCCAATGGTCAACCATAATACAGATGCGCACGGGACCGCTTTTACCGTCAGTATTGACCATAAAGCGACAACGACAGGCATTAGCGCATTTGAGCGCTCGTTGACGATTCAAGAAATGCTCAATCCAGAAGCAAAAGCAAGCGATTTTAAACGACCAGGTCATATTTTTCCGCTTGTCGCGAAAAAAGGTGGGGTATTACGCCGCGCTGGACATACGGAAGCAGCTGTCGATTTAGCGCGTCTTTGTGGGGCGAAACCGGCAGGCGTCATTTGCGAAATTATAAAAGATGATGGAACGATGGCGCGCGTACCTGATTTGAAACAAATCGCCGAAAAATTTGATATGAAAATGATTACGATTAAAGATTTAATCGCCTATCGCAACCGGAAAGAAAAGCTCGTCAAACGCGAAGTCGAAATTACGCTACCAACCGATTTTGGCGAATTTAAAGTCATTGGATATTCAAATACGTTAGACGGAAAAGAACATATCGCCATCGTCAAAGGAGAAATCATCCCAGATGAACCTGTGCTCGTGCGCGTTCATTCTGAATGTTTAACAGGTGACGTATTCGGCTCGCATCGTTGCGATTGTGGCCCACAACTTCATGCCGCATTAGCGCAAATCGAAGAAGAAGGTCGCGGGGTATTGTTATATATGCGCCAAGAAGGTCGCGGCATCGGTTTATTAAACAAATTGCGCGCCTATAAGTTGCAAGAACAAGGATATGATACGGTGGAAGCCAACGAAAAATTAGGCTTTGCGCCAGATTTGCGCGACTATGGAATCGGTGCGCAAATTTTAAAAGATTTAGGTGTCACAAAAATGCGTTTATTGACGAACAATCCGCGTAAAATTACCGGATTGAAAGGATACGGCTTAGAAGTCGTTGAGCGCGTTCCGTTGCAAATGCCAGCAAAACGCCATAACGAGCGCTATTTGCGAACAAAATACGAAAAGCTAGGACATATGTTGCACTTTTAAGGAGGAGAATGAGATGAACGTATATGAAGGAAATTTAGTTGGAACAGGGTTAAAAGTAGGCATCGTTGTTGCGCGATTTAACGAATTTATTACAAGCAAATTGCTAAGCGGTGCACTTGATGGATTAAAGCGCCACGGAGTAGAGGAACAACATATTGATGTTGCTTGGGTGCCGGGGGCATTTGAAATTCCGCTTGTCGCGAAAAAAATGGCGGAGTCGAAAAAATATGATGCTGTCATTACGCTTGGTGCTGTGATTCGCGGAGCAACGAGCCATTACGATTATGTATGTAATGAAGTAGCGAAAGGAACGTCTCATGCGGCGCTTTCATCAGGAATCCCTGTTATTTTTGGCGTGCTGACGACAGATACGATTGAACAAGCGATTGAACGCGCTGGGACAAAAGCCGGAAATAAAGGTTGGGAAGCAGCGCTCAGCGCGATTGAAATGGCGAATGTCATGCGCACATTTTCTTAAAAAATGTTTAAAAAAGCGACAAGACCGTTTATAATAGCAATAGCGAGTAAACAATAAGTCTTGTCGATAATGAGGGATTCGTATGCTAGTTCGCTATCGAAAAAACTATGAGAAAATTGCGATGGGTCTTTTGTCGTTTATGCCAAATGAAAAAGACTTAAAACAGCTTCAACAAACGATGAAAAACTACGAGACAAACGATGATTGGCAGCTGTTTTTATGGAAGCAAGACGAAGATTTTATTGGCATTATCGGTGTGATTGTGCGCGAACATGCGGTTGAAGTGCAGCATATTAGCGTTAATCCGTCCCATCGCCATCAAGGAATTGGAAAACAAATGGTGAAAGCATTAAAAGAATTGTATCCAAATAAGTCGTTATGTGCCAATGACATGACCGCTCCGTTTTTGGATAGATGTGAACAATGACAGGGATCAGCGTCCCTGTCTTTTTTGTTTTTGTCGTTCGCGTTCAGCGATGACATCACTTCGGTCGCGCAACTTATGTTTATGAATGAGATATTCATTTGTCATATCACTTTTTTCTCCCCATACGAGCCCTTTTTGCCCACATTGCTGTTGACATATATGTAACAAGGAAGCATCAATGATCGGCAAGCAAGTGCTTTCATACGGTTGTCCATGATCGATTCGATTCATATATGTATGAATGAGAGATAGAAGTTGCTCTGCATGTATCCCTAGCGCTTCGTATGCTTGTTTTTCTCTTTGGCATACGTTCATTGCTTTTGTAAACATTCGTTTTGCTCCCGCAATATTTCCTCGGCGATAATGATACATCCCAACCGCGAGCTGAATGAAGCCGACCCATACATGTTCGCCTGTTTGTTTCCAATGTTCTTCTAGCACTTCATGGCATTCAAAATAATCGCGCGTAGCGTGAAAATGAAGTAAATATTCGATATATGCTTTTGGATACAAACGAAAGCCCCCTTTTTTCATATGCTTACGTATATTATACTATTACTTATGAATAAAGGTGGGATGAATGTGCATTATCATGTAAAATTAGATCAATTTGAAGGGCCGCTTGATTTATTACTGCATTTAATTCATCGCTATGAAATTGATATTTACGATATTCCTGTCGCACAAATTACAGAGCAATATATGGCTTACATTCACGCGATGAAAGAATTGCAGCTCGATGTAGCGAGCGAATATTTAGTAATGGCGGCAACGCTTATTGAAATGAAAAGTAAAATGTTGTTGCCAAAACATGAAGAAACGCTGGAGGATCAAGAATTATTTATCGAAGAAGACCCGCGTGAGCAATTAATGCAACAGTTAATCGAGTATAAAAAGTTTAAAGAAGCAGCGAAACAGTTGCGTGAGCGAGAAGAAGAGCGAGCGCTTTTATTTACGAAGCCGCCGAGCGATTTAACCGCTTATGCGGCAAACGGTGCACCGCTTGCACTTGATGTCGATTTGTACGATATGCTTGGGGCGCTTGCGAAATTGTTGCGGCGGAAAAAATTACAAAAGCCACTTCATACGAAAGTAGCACGTCAAGAAATTCCGATCGGACGACGGATGGAAGAGATTTTACACATATTAAAACATGGAGAGCGAATGAACTTTTACGATTTATTTCCGTATGACGATCGCGAGCAAATTGTCGTGACGTTTTTAGCTTTGCTTGAATTGATGAAACGAAACGAAATTATTGTTGAACAAGAAAACAATTTTGCCGATTTATACATTCGACGAAAAGGTGATCGATATGAATGAATTAGCGATTATGGAAGCGTTATTGTTTGCGGCGGGCGAAGAAGGATTGACGTATAAACAAATGGCTGATGTGCTTGATATACAAGAAGAACGTGTATATGAACTTGTGCAACAATTGAAGCATATGTATGAAACAGCGGAGCGCGGCATTATGGTCGTCGAGATGGCAGGAACGCTTCAGCTTGTGACGAAAAAACAATGTGCTCCATATTTGCAAAAACTTGTTGAGTCACCAGCGACGTCATCGTTGTCGCAAGCTGCGCTAGAAACGTTAGCGATCATCGCATATCGCCAACCAATTACGCGCGCGGAAATTGAACATATTCGTGGCGTGAAAAGCGATAAACCGCTTCAAACTCTATTAGGAAAAGCGTTAATTAAAGAAGTAGGTCGCGCAGAAGGAACAGGTCGCCCGATTTTGTATGGGACGACGAAAGAGTTTTTAGACTACTTTGGCTTAAAGACGTTAGACGAACTTCCGCCTCTTCCAGAATGGGACGAACAAGAAGAAGAACGCGAAGCCGACTTATTTTTCGAACGTCTAAACGAACAACTGCAAGAAGTGAATGAGTAAATCAAAGGTGATGGGGGATGAGTTTTCGTTTTTTCTTTGGGCTCCTTTTTATTTTTGTTTTTGGAAGAATGGTTGAATACTATGTAGAGACGTATATTTTACATCCAATTTTGCAAAGTGCCGTTCTCGCTATTTTTGTTGCTATTGTGTTTATATTAAGTGGGAAGGTGAGCAAGTGTTACGATTTTTTGGATAAAAAAGTGAAGATGCACATCTGGCTCCCAAGCCTGATCGGTGCGTTATGTTTAGCGATCTTTTTATACGAAATCGGTATTTTGCCTGGAAAGTAAGCAGGTGCCTTTGTGCGCCTGTTTTTTCTTTTTGAGAAGAAAATTTTTTAGATTGCTGGCTCAACTCTAATAATGATTTCTCACGTTGGAGATGAAAAGTATTTTATTTTTAAACTTATTGACAAAAAAAAGAATCAATAGTAACATTATTACGTAATTACGTAATTACGTAATAATGTAATTATGTAATTGTGAGGAGGATAATCAGTGATTGACTTGCGAAGCGATACGTTGACGTTACCGACTCAAGAAATGAGAAATGTTATTGCTCATGCGATAGTTGGTGATGATTGTTATGGAGAAGATGGAAGTGTTATTGAATTGGAGGAATACTGTAAACAATTATTTTGTGTGGAAGACGCTCTATTTGTTCCAACGGGCACAATGGCTAATCAATTAGCTATTAAATCACAAGTAATGGAAGGAAATGAGGTGATTACAGAAACCAATTATCACATAAACTTTTACGAAAGTTCTTCAATTGCTATGTTAAGTAGAGCTGTTTTGCATACATGTAGAACAGAAGATGGCATTCTAAGAGTCGAACATGTTGACGAATTAATTCATTCTAAGCCTAGAGGTCCTTTTTATGCTTCTCCTCAATTAGTTTCTATCGAGAATACGATTAACTATTATCAGGGAAAAATATTTCCTTTTAAAGAAATCAAACAATTGTATGAGTTCACGAGAGAGAAGAACATATCTTTACATATGGATGGAGCAAGGTTATTTCATGCACATGTAGCGATGAACATTCCATTAAGCGACTATGCAAAATTTGTAGATTCACTTAGTATATGTTTTGCGAAAGGACTTGGTGCTCCGTTTGGATCGATGCTTATGGGTAAAAAAGAAATGATCAGCAAAGCAAGGATTTACAGAAAACAGTTTGGAGCGGGATTTCATCAAATAGGTATGTATGCAGCTGCGGCGTTACATGCTTTAAAGCATCATATATCACATTTGTGTACAGACCATCTGCTTACTAAAAAGTTAGCTATGATGTTATCAGAAATAGAAGGTTTGTCCATTGATCCAGATGCTGTTGAAACAAATATGATCTTTTTTCATGTAAATAATCTTCACACAAACTCATGGCAGTTTGTCGATAGATGTAAGAAAAAGGGGGTGCTTTTATTCCCTTGGTTATCTGACACAGTAAGGATTGTAGTTAGTAGAAATGTTACTGAAAAAGATATATATGAAGCAGCTAATATTATTGAAGCAGTATGCAAAGAGCTGACGAGAGGGGTCACATATGTTTCCTAAGGTTAATGAGGGAGTTTTAACGTTTGGTATTAGGGTGTTCAATTCCATAGGTTTTTTTGTGTATGTTCCACTACTTTCTTTATGGCTAGTGAGAATAAAAAATCTCGATATTACGGAAATGAGTGTGGTAGTAGCGGCATTTACGTTTGTCTCGAAAGCAGGGAATGTATTGGTTGGGGGAGTTGTTAATAAGCTTGGAATTAAAAATAGCCTTATTGTTGGTTTATGGGGATCGGCTTTGTTGCTCACAATGTTAACGTTGATTCAATCTTACACATTCATCTTTGTCATCGTGTTATTATTGGGAATATCGCTCTCGCTTTATAATGTAAGTTTAAAAACACATATTTCCTTATTAGGGGAAGATGAGCGGTTAAGGGCGTTTGCATTGTTAAATATTGCTGTTAACGTTGGTGCTTCTATTGGTCCTCTTCTAGGTGGATGGTTATTGGATTGGAATTCTTTTGGTATCATCATTGCAGCGATTGTTTGTTATGTTTTGGCCGGAGGTGTTTCGTTACTATTACCTCGTATCACCATTGAGGATGCAGAGAAGGGGATTCATATCGTACAATTCGTTAAAAACAGCAAATCAACTCCCGATTTCTTTATCTTTATAAAATTCATTTCTTTTTCCGGGATATTTTGGTTTTTGTACACACAACTATTTACAACTTTTCCTGTTGTCTCTTCACAACATTTTTCAGGAAAAACGATTGGATTGTTTTTTACGGTGAATGCGATGACGATTATCGTTCTCCAAGGGTTGTATCCAAAAATACAGCCTAAATGGAGAATTGAGTATTGGTACGCACTGGCCTTGATGTTTATCACAACATCTTATTTCTTGCTATGGATTTCACATCATTTTTGGATCATCTTTGTCGGTGTGATCTTGTTCAGCATTGCGGAAATTATTTGGGTGCCTACCATTGATCATCAAATTGTAGAAAAAAAGGGGATGTTAAGCTCTTCGTGGGCCTTCGGAGTATCAGGGGTGCTTTGGGGAGTGTGGGAGTCTATCGGTGGATTCGTTGGTCTGAATCTGTATGAGTATGTTGGACAGAAAACCTTTTTCTATCTAGCTATGATAAGTGCCATGATTTTTATTGGCTATATGTTTCATCTATCATATAGAAAAATGTCTTCCTTCATGAATAAAAATCAAGTAGAAAGAAAGGACTGGCGATGATGCACTTGTTATTTGTCGAGACGAATACAACAGGCACTGGTACAAAGGCTATGAAAATCGCTAAAAAACTAGGTTATAAAATCCATTTTTGGACGATGGATTTAGAACAATATGAGTCCATGACAGATGACCATCCGCTGAATTTTGCTGATCAAGTCGTTATTATCGATACGTATGATACGGAGCGGATGAAAGAAGAACTAGTACGGTCTGAGGTGAATTTTTCTGGAATCCTCGCTTTTGATGACTACCACTTGATTCCAGTTGCTGAATTAGCGAGTTATTTGGGAGTGAAGGGACATGATATCGAAGCATTGAAAAGGGCACGTTATAAACATATAACGAGAACTTATCTAGAAAGCCAATGTTTTAGCGAGTTTTTGCAACCTCCTTTCCATATTATCCATCATCCTGACGAAATCATAGATTTGGAGATCTCGTTTCCCTGTGTCATCAAACCTGTCGATGATAGTGGAAGTAATGGTGTGACGATTTGTCAAAATCGTCGCGATTTAGAACTGTCCCTGCGTCTTGAATGGCAAAGACAGCGTAATGAGCGTGGATATGAGCTGAAAAGGAAATGGTTGATTGAAGAGTGGATTGAAGGACAAGAATTTTCAGCTGAGATGTTGTACACAATTGATGGATGGAAATTAATATCCGTTACAAAGAAAGAGACATACGGTCCGCATGCTGTTGAATGTGGGCATGTAACAAGCCCTAAACTAACGCCCTTCTCCGATTTGGAAGAAAGATGCAAAAAACTACTCCATTTATTGGGGTTAAACTTTGGGGCGGCGCATATAGAATTTTTTGTTCGCGGAAACAACTTATATTTAGTTGAAGTCAATCCTAGGCTGGCTGGTGACTGTATCCCCGAATTAGTAGAATTGGCTACAGGGGTGGATATGGTTAGGCATGTTGTTTTACAAACTCTCGGGATATCTGAAGAGATAGCGATCACTAGACAACGCTATGCCGCCATTAAGTTCATCTTGCCTGCTGAGCAGGGGATATATCAAATGGTTAGCGGGATGGAGAAAGCGCAAAAAGTAGCGGGAGTAAAAAGGATCAGTATAGGAAAGTTGCCTTTTAAGGCCAATGAAATTAAAAGCAGCTACCAAAGATTAGGGTTTGTCATAGCAGAAGGAGATAGTATGGAAAACACAATCACTTCGATACAAGAAGCGATGGATTTATTAGAATGGGGGATTGTGCATGAATAAATACATCATCATTTTAGGGGCAAGTCGTTACGGGGCGGAAGCAGCGGCTAAATGTGGGTTGAAGCCAATTATTGTGGCGGATCAGCATTCAAGTATTGACAAGGAAATAGCACAGTGGGTCAAAGCCATATTTTATGTTCGTGACATTGCAGAGAAAGCAGAAGTATTTCGTGTTGTTGAGGAAATCATGAATTTATATCAAACAGTGGAGCTTGTCGTAAGTTTTACAGAATTAGGGCTAGAAACAGCTGCTTATATTAGTGAAAGGCTACAATTGCCAACGAATTCACTTGAAACGGTCGTGAATACGAGGAATAAGGGATTGATGCGCCAGATTTTGTGGAGGGATCCAGAATTACGATTAGACGTCGTGAGTGGCAAAGTATCTGCTCTTCCTAAAAAGTTCCCATATTCAAGATCGGCCATCATCAAACCGCTTGACGGATTTGGAAGTAAAGAGATTAATTATATTTCCAATCAACAGGAATGGGAAAAATGGTTAAAGAGAAATCAAGATCATCCTCATGAATGGATCTTAGAGCCGTATGTTAAAGGTCCGGAATATAGTGTGGAGACGGTGTCTTGGAGAGGAACCCATTTCATTTTAGGAATAACTGAAAAGCAAACAACTGGAAAGCCTCACTTTATTGAGACTGGGCATATTGTGCCTGCGAGACTGGAACAACAAAAAGTTAAACGAATTGAACAAGTGGTGATGAAAGCATTGCATTTGTTAAATGTCCAATATGGACCGGGGCATATCGAGATCAAATGGGATGTAGAAGAAGATAGACCAGTAGTGATTGAAATGCATACGAGACCTGGGGGAGATTTTATCCCTTATTTGCATCAATTAGCGTCTGGGTTCAATCAGTATGAGTTGGGAATTTTATCTTATATGAACCAAGTGCCATTTGATGTAAAACCAATTTATACAAAGGCAAGCCTTGTCAAATTTTTTATGTTTCCAGAGGGCGCGTTGCGACAGATTTACCTTGCCACAGAAGTTAATCGAGAATATATCCGAGATTGGACCATCTACTATCAAGTAGGGGATCATATAAAGAAAACAGTGGATTCTTATACACGTTCTGCTCATGTGATTATTTGTTCATCGACAGTTGAAGAATGCCAGCGGTTATGCGACAATTTTGTTGAACATCTGAATTATCAAGTTGTTCAAGAATAAAAACAGAAAGTATGGGATGTCAAATGGCTGTATACACAATGGAAGAAGTAAATCAACATTGTAAAGTAGAATTATCGACCTCTTCTTTATTTGAAATGATGGCATGTTTAAGAAAGTGTTACGTTTCATCGGGAAAAATGGGGGATGAGACTCATTTCCCAGTTGCGCGTTTTGAGAAGTTCTTTCAACAACATGAATCATTGTTGAAGAAGTTTTATGGTCGATATGAATATGGGGCGCAGCTGGCGGAATTTTTAGTTGATTTGCCTGCTCCACATACTTTTTCAAAACTCATGGAATATATCGGTCGTGTGTCCCCGTATGAATTTTTGTATTATTTATTCGGTCGTTACTTGTCTGAAAAGGAGATCGAGATTTGTTTAACGCAAACCGATTCCCCCCTTGATGAAATTCGCTCGAAAATCACATCTTTGGGCGGATTTGTGAATGACGAACAGTTGGAATTCGCACAGAACTATGAGCAGTATTTACAGGAGCTAACCTATCTTTGGGAACAATTTTATCGGCAATGTTACATCCATGTTGAACCCGTTTTGTCTCCTCTTTGGAGTCAGGCGAATGAGCGGTTGAATGCAGAACTCAATGAGTTGGGAATTGAGAAAATCGTTCGAAGACTATTGTACGATTATCCAATTCCAGAACAGTTTCCGACGAAAGAGACGAAGTTAATCAAATTGTATCCCTCGTATTTTGTGTCGCCGAAGTTTATTTTAGTTTGGGGACTTGGAGAACTTCATATTATTTATGATATGAGACATTGTATGAATGAAAAGAAGCTCTCCTTAAGTGGGTACCAGATAGGAATGAAATATGATGAAGGTCGGCTTCAGTATATTGCTGATATCTCCAAATCATTGTCCGAAATCGTTCGTATGAAGATGCTGTCACTTATTGCAAATAAAGAAAAAATGAAGTTGCAAGAGATGGCAAATCAATTAAATATTACGGTCGCTACCGTTTCAAGACATTTAAATCTTTTGAAACAAGTGAATCTCATTATGGAACAAAAAGAAAATGGCTATCATGTTTACGAGATTAATGAAGATGAGATACAAAAATATTGTTCTATGCTAAAAGAAACGCTATGTGTAAAAAAAGAAAGGGAAAGGTAACGGTAACAAAGTGTCGTTTCTATCCTTCTCTTGCGGTTACTCGTTATAAATTTAAACAAAAAACTTTGACTAATGAATAATATTAGACAGGTGCTTTTATGCGCCTGTTTTTTCTTTTTATAGTAATGATAAAATTTTTCGCACGATTCGTAATTTATGGTAAAATAAATGTAGCTTCGTTGTTGAAAAAGGGGTGTATCGTTTGTGAAAATCATTTCTTGTTATGGATACGAATTACAAAAAGCACAGCCGAATACGTCGGAAGATTTTTTTAACCGTTCGGAAGTAACGTTTGTTGACGATGATGGAACGGAGCGGACGTTGCGTGTGTTATATGTTCGATATTTCGATGAGCGTTTTTCACAATGGACGCCGTATGAACAAGATCCTGTATTTCAAGCAGGTGGGAAAGACGTATATTTTAAAGACATTGTCGCGCTCGTTTGTTTGCTCGCCGATCCATCACTTCGGACGCGAAAACGTGTATATATAAGTGAGGAAGAAGAGCTTCGTCGCTATTTTTCATCGATCGACTTTGCGAAATTGCCCGAAGTATTTGAGTCGCTTGCGAAACAACAAGCGTACGATGTGAAATCACCGCTTTTATTTATTGCGCAACCGTAAAGGAGGATGGAGATGGGGAATACTGTTGTTTTTAACCAAACGAAGCAAGTTGAGCAGTTGCTAAGTGGCATTGTAGAACAAATTACTCGTTATTTAAACGAAACGACGATTGAACAAATGCAGGCGGAATGTGCGGGCGACCGCCATTATTATGAAGGGGTGCTTGCGGATTTACGCCGTTTAGCCGTATATGGTGAAGAGGGAATTGACGCATGTCGCATCGTCCTTCAAGAAGAACCGTTTCGAAAAGCTGCCGCGGAACAGGCGTTATATAAAATTTATCATTCATGTGTGGCGGAATTTTTTACACCAAAGCGCGATTTATGGTATGAAGATAGCCGTTCAGCGTATACAGGAAGACATTCAATTAAATTGCGGCAACGTGCCCCCCAATCGTTGCAACAATTACTTCATTCCATCGAAGCCGACTTTCAAACAATGCGGGAAGAACTCGAATTTTATGAAACAGACTACCGAACAAAAATGATTCAATCGCAATAAGAAGCTGCGTGTGTCAGCTTCTTTTTTTGTTGCATATGATGCCGAAGGAGGTGGGAGTATGCAACAATATATTCATCACGTGCAAGCGTGGCTTGAGCGTGTAAAGCCATTTGTAGAGGAAGAGGCGCTTGGGCGATTAAACATGGAGCTTGAACGTGGAGATGTCGCGCGCATTCATGAGCAAGTGACAAATATATATGAACAAATACAACGTAAGCGCGTACCGATTGGAGGACATACGCTACCGAAGATACCGTATGCGTACAATGCATTAGAACCGTATATCGCTGAAGAAATTATGCGTTTGCATCATGAAAAACATCATCAAAGCTACGTCGACGGATTGAACCGCGCGGAGAAAATGATGCAACAAGCGCGTGAGAAGAATGATTATGCGTTATTAAAACATTGGGAGCGCGAAGCTGCGTTTCATGGTTCAGGGCATTATTTGCACACAATGTTTTGGAACAATATGAAACCGCGTGGCGGTGGGCGTCCGGCTGGGGAGTTACTTCGACAAATCGAGCGCGATTTTGGCAGCTTCGAAGCGTTTCAACGACATTTTACGGAAGCGGCGAAGCAAGTGGAAGGAAGCGGATGGGCGCTTCTCGTTTGGTCACCGTTTGCAGGGAGGTTAGAAATTTTACGAGGAAGCGCAAGAAAGCCCCTGTCTTTAGACACGGGGATGAATTGCGTATTGTTTATGGTATATTTAGTATAGAGGTGATTGTTTTTGGAAAACGAAAAATACACCCATAAAAAAGGGATTGTTTATCTCAATCAATATCATATTGTGTTTTGCCCAAAATACCGCAGAAAAGTGTTAGTTGGAGATATTGAACGAGATTTAAAAAAATTTTTGAAGAAGTTGCCAAAGAACATGATGTACAAATCAAAGCAATGGAAATTATGCCTGACCATGTTCATTTGTTCATTTCTTTTGACCCGCGTCAACATTTGCACAAAATTATACAAGCGTTTAAAAGGAAAAGCAGTCGAATATTAAGGGAAAAATATCCTTCGTTAAAAAGCAGACTACCGTCGCTATGGACACGAAGTTATTTTTGTTGCACTGTCGGTTATATTTCAGAAGAAGCGGTTAAACAATACATCGAAAATCAAAAGAACGTATAAAGGAAGTGGTGTCGTTGGCGAAACCAAAAACCAAAAGCTATGTGCTGACGTTGAAACTCAAAACAGAACTATGGCAGGCGCACATATTAGAGAAACGTTTTGAAATTGGCAGAAAAATATACAACGCTTGTTTGGGCGAATTGCTGAAACGGTATAAAAAACTACAACATGATGAACAGTATCGTCATCTAGCCCAACAACCAAAATCAAAAGAAAGAAACAACTTGCTAAATGAGTTATATCGTCAGTACGGAATCAATGAATACGCTATGCACGATTTTGTTAAGCCAATGCAACACCATTTCAAGAAACACATCGATTCACACACCGCACAAAAAATCGCTACGAGAGCATGGTTGGCAGCGGAAAAACGAATCTTTGGTAACGCAAAAAAAGTGTCTTTTAAAAAATACAACGAAATGGATTCGTTAGAAGGTAAAACAAATAGCACAGGCATCCGTTTCAAAGACAAACATTTGCTTTGGAATGGTTTATCTATTCCTGTTACGATTCATCCAAACGATGTGTATGCACATCTGGCTCTACAAGACCGTATGAAATATTGTCGCATCGTCCGTAAACGGATTAGAGGAAAAATCAAGTATTTTCTTCAACTCACTCTTGGAGGTGTGCCACCAAAGAAAATAAACCGCCAAACAGGAGAAATAAAACATCCAATAGGGCAAGGCGATGTTGGTATCGACATGGGAACACAAACCGTCGCTATTTGTTCGACGAAGGATGTCAAGTTGCTTCTTCTTGCGCCAAGCGTCGAAAACATAGAAAAACAAAAGCGAGTCCTTCAACGAAAATTGGATCGTCAAAGACGGGCGAATAATCCGCACAAATACAATGAAGATGGCACAATAAAAAAAGACAACAAAGAAAAATGGGTTTGGAGTAAAAATTATCTCAAAACTCATCAACAACTAGCCGAGTTACAAAGAAAAATGGCAGATAAACGGAAACAAGATCATCAACGGCTTGCCAATTGGATCATCGCATTAGGTCATCATATCCAAGTAGAAAAAATGAATTTCAAAGCACTGCAAGCAAAGGCAAAAGAAACAAAAGTCGGTACGAACGGAAAATACAAAAAGAAAAAACGATTTGGAAAAAGTATTGCGAATCGTGCACCAAGTTTGTTTTTAAACATACTGAATCAAAAACTGCAATATGAAGGCTATTCCCTTCAGTACATCGACACATTTCGCGTCAAGGCAAGTCAATACGACCACCAAAACGATGAGTACAACAAGAAAACACTTTCCCAACGATGGCACGAAGTAGACGGACGCAGAGTGCAACGAGATTTATACAGCGCATTTTTAATCATGAATGTGAAAGACAATCGAAAAGAAATAGATAGACACAAGTGTTTAGAGAGATGGGATCAATTTATTCGACTGCATGATGAAGAAATCAAACGACTTCGTCTTCATCCATATGTCATAAGTAGTATGGGAATTTAAATGATAAAAAGCGTCTTGAATCGGGCGCACAGGGCGATAAGCACCAGTGAGGTGTTTGCCCATGAAAGTCTTGTGGAATTAGAGTCAGTATCCATGCGAAGGTATGGAAGAAGCTCTATAGTACACAAGAACCCCGTGGCCTTAGCCATCGGGAGGTTCAGAGACGGAAAAACATCAAAACGGCACACAATGGACGACTGTTCCGATCCTTGTGTTAGATGTGTGGGAGCATGCATATTATTTGCAATATAAAAACGATCGCGCAACGTACGTTCAACAATGGTGGAACGTTGTCAATTGGGATGACGTTCAACAGCGATTTATAAACGCAAAAGGCCGCGTCATGTAGCGGTCTTTTTGTCATACATCATGTACTTATGCATACACTTGTACAAAACGGACAAAGGGATGAGGGTGTATGCGACGACAATGGTTCATATGGATGATCGTGCTTTGTTTTTTTTGTTCGCTTTTTCCGAATGAAGCGAAGGCGATGTCGGTGAGTGCCAAAAGCGCGATTTTAATGGAACAGACGACAGGACGGGTACTATTTGAAAAAGATGCGCATACAAAGCGGCGTATTGCGAGCATTACAAAAATTATGACCGCCATTTTAGCGATTGAATCAGGAAAATGGGAAGAGATTGTGACAGTAAGTGAACGGGCGGTTCGGACAGAAGGATCTTCGATTTATTTAAAACCAGGCGAAAAAATTGCGCTCAAACATTTAGTATATGGATTGATGCTTCGTTCTGGAAACGATGCGGCGGTGGCGATCGCTGAGCATGTTGGCGGTAGCGTCGAAGGCTTCGTTTTTTTAATGAACAAAAAGGCTGCAGAAATCGGCATGACAAATACGGAATTTGCGAACCCACACGGATTAGATGATGCAGAAAATCATTATTCCACTGCATATGATATGGCGCTACTTATGCGGTATGCGATGCACAACGAACAATTTCGCGAAGTATCGGGAACAAAATTGTATCGTGCGCCAAATCCGACAGAAGATTGGGACCGTGTTTGGCGCAATAAAAATAAACTGTTGACGCATTTGTATGAATATTGTACAGGTGGAAAAACAGGGTATACGAAGCGAGCGAAGCGTACATTAGTGACAACCGCTTCAAAAGATGGGCTTGACCTCATTGCAGTGACAATTGATGCAGGCGATGATTGGAACGATCATATCGCGATGTATGAGCATGGATTTGCGCATTATGAACTTGTAAAGATTCAAGCAGATACGATTGTGAAAGATATGGACGATCCTTTTTATGATCATCATTTGTTTGTTGCACGCGATTTTATATATCCGGTCACAAAAAAAGAAGAGTCGTTAATTCGTTTAGAGAGAAAATTACTTCGCCCACAAGAACGATGGAAAGAGACAGGCGTCCCATCTGTTGTTGGCAGGGCTGAACTATATATCGGAAATGAAAAAGTCGATGAAACACCTATTTTTTATAAACAACAAAAGAAAACACGTTCTTTTTTTGACTGGTTATTAGGGGTGGGGCGAGATGGTTAATTTCATTTGGGTTGCGCTTTTACTTATTGGGCTTGTGTTTGCAGGGATAAACGGAACGATGAAAGACGTCAATGAGGCGATGTTTCAAGGGGCGAAAGAAGCGGTAACGATTAGCATCGGGCTAATTAGCGTGCTCGTTTTTTGGCTCGGTTTAATGAAAATTGCTGAGCAATCTGGGCTGCTTTCGTTTTTTGCCCATTTGTTTCGTCCGATTGCGAAAAAAATTTTTCCAGAAGTGCCGTCCGACCATCCGGCTCTTGGGTACATATTATCAAATATGGTCGCAAATATGTTCGGGCTAGGAAATGCTGCGACTCCCCTTGGCATTAAAGCGATGGAGCAATTAAAGCAATTAAACGGTCAAACAGACGAACCGAGCCGTTCGATGATTACGTTTGTCGCTCTCAATACTGCAAGCATTACACTTATTCCTGCGACCGTCATTTCCATTCGCATGACATATCACTCTGCCTCACCAGGAGAAATTATTGGCACGACATTTGTCGCTTCCCTTATTTCGACAATATCAGCGATTATGATTGACCGCGCGTTTTACATACGGAGGCGGAAAAAAGGAGGACTGTGATGCAGGTTATTCAATTTTTATCGCTTTGGCTCATTCCTATTTTAATCGCTTGCATTTTGTTGCATGGAACGTACAAGCGTGTGCCGACGTATGAGGCGTTTGTTGAAGGGGGAAAAGAGGGAATTCAAATCGCTTTTTCTCTCATTCCGTATTTAGTTGGTATGCTCGTTGCTGTCTCCGTTTTTCGCGCTTCCGGTGCGCTTGATTTTTTTATTTCATATATAAAACCGTTCATCGTCCCGCTCGGACTGCCGTCTGAAGTCGTTCCGCTTGCGATCATCCGTCCGATTTCAGGAACGGCATCGCTCGGCATTGTGACGGACTTAATCGCAACATACGGACCAGATTCATTTATCGGGCGATTAGCTTCTACAATTCAAGGAAGTACAGAAACGACGTTATACGTGCTCACGGTTTACTTCGGTGCTGTCGGCATTCGCAAAATGGGCGATGCCCTAAAAGTCGGCTTGCTTGCTGACTTTGTTAGCTTTATTGTATCATTTGTTGTTGTATTATGGATGTTTGGAAAGTGAAGTGTTTAACAGTCTGGCAAAATGGGACTGTCCGAAAAGTAGTATTTAATCCCGCAATCTAAAAAAGAAAACCCAAAGAATGCTGTAAAATCAACATTCTTTGGGTTTTAATTTTGATATATTCCCAACCAAAATAGGATTTTTATGGCTCTTCACCAAAAGTTGTACTTGATTTTTTCATAACATACCTTACTTATGCATCCAAGAAAGAACAGGAAACAAATGATTTTTTGCATACACTTGTTCAGAGAAGTGTACCGTCTGACAAGTACATGTTGTGGTGATGAACTATTTTTATACATTAATGATTTTTATTGAAAACATAGAGATAATGAAAAAAATTCAATTTACAAAACTGCTGTTTTTATTATTCAATCATTGTCCGATGACGTGTGGGGGTATGGCTTTTTTATTGATTATGGCTTATCAACGAACGTTGTTCTAACAAAAGGACAAAACAAAGGAAATAGGGATATATCTTTTTGGAGAGCTCATTAAATAAATTAGGGTGTATGGTTGAGAAAAAGTAGAACAGACAGTAAAGCATGTCGCCGATGACGTCATAAAGTAAGGAAGATCATTCAAAAGCCGTTCAGCACGCAGAAAAGAAAGCTGAACTCGTGGTGAAACGAGTGACAAAAGATACGATGCACATTAACCCGAAGACAAAGGAAGCTTTTCATCAAGCGGAGAAAGTGATCGAACGCAAAGAACGACGATTAGAAAGGAGAGCAGAGCATGTCACGAAAGTAGGTGTTTTATGATATAACTATAATTAATGTAAGGTAAAAAATCTCGAGTGAATGGCTAGACGAGTAGAAAAACATTGAAAATCCACCTACGTTTTTTCAAAACACCTGATCTATCATGCGATCGAGTTTTTAGAGGTGCGGGTCATGAGACATTGGTGGATACAATATTTAATTTAACATAATTCCGAAAGAAGTCTCCCACTTCAAGCGTGTGAAGGGCGTAGCCCAACGATCAGTGGGAGATGAATTTCGGTTGGCGTTAGCCAAATCTTGTGATAAACTGAATATATCATATGTTTCTTGATAAGTGGCTATACGGGGGGTTGAGTG
Source organism: Anoxybacillus sp. MB8 (assembly GCF_011006755.1). Taxonomy (NCBI): domain Bacteria; kingdom Bacillati; phylum Bacillota; class Bacilli; order Caryophanales; family Anoxybacillaceae; genus Anoxybacillus; species Anoxybacillus sp. MB8. The sequence continues at coordinate 31,218 of NZ_RXXX01000001.1, read as the reverse complement.
GACAAATGAATAGGCGAAAACCAAGCAGATTCCTTCCACTCGTAAAATAGCCAAGGTAGAAATGTCGGATATCTAGGGTTGGGACGATCCGAAGTCACGCTCAGGGAGACGAAAGGTGGCTTTCGTCGCGGAACTGAGAAGCTCCCACTTCAAGCAAAGTTAAGTGGGAGTAGTTCACTACTGTGCAACAAAGATTTTACTATAGCCCCCTGTTGAATACGAAGTAGGTCGGATGGGATGGCACGTCATGTAGCATGGACGACAGGACAACAGATGGAACGGAAGCAACGGAGCTATCCTCCTCAATCCGAATAGGCGAGGCTGTGGTTATTAGTTGGAGTGAGGAGTTTGCTGAGGCTCTTTGAATTGTTGCTAGTTTTATCTTAGAGGGATGGCGAAAAAGACTGATATATCACCATTTTTGAGGAGGAGAGTCTTTATGAGAGGATTGCCATATAGCTTTGAGATGAGAAGTGTACAGCCTATGGGAAAGCCTAATTTTGCTGTAATTAAAACAAAAATTGAGAATATAAAGCCTGAAATTATTAATGCCAAGATGTCTCAAAAGCCCCATATCGGTATAAACGGTGGTTTTTTTGCTGCTGATAATGGTTACAATAATCCTCCAACAGGGTTACGATCTATAAGCTACTGGAAAGGAGATACTTCATACTACGAATATAATGGAACGAAAGATAAACAAATTAGGAGGAAAACCTTTGTTTCTTATGTTGATAAAAATAACAATATGAGAGCGACTTTCATGTACGCGAGAAACCTCAATGAAGTTCTTAAGGCCTATCCAAGCGCAAAGGCAGTAATTGGTGGGAACGACTACAATAGGGAAAATTGGGGGGATGACTTAATAGTTATTGGATACGATTTCGCTACATGGAGAACCGTTTTGGCGTGGGATGATGAATATGGGTATATGATTGTCACAGAAGGTAACGCAGCTAATATACCTGGTTTAAAAACATACATTGAAAATATAGGTTTTGATCCTGTAAGATCGATTGTATTAGATGGGTCGGGTTCGACCTCGATGAGGGTAGTCAAAAATGAAAAAGTTTATTGGTATGGTTCCCCTTCCCATGATAGATATATTGGGAATATGGTGAGAGTATATGGGATAGACTGGTTTGAATGACAAGGTGTAATTTTCAGAGTGGTGTGAGGTATGTGGATCATGATTATAAATAAGCGATTTATTTTAAATGTTACAGTTATATCTCTTCTTTTAAGTTTCGTGTATAGCTTTTTATTTCTGACAATTGAACATCATCTTTTTTCTAACGAAATGAGTAGCCCAGGGAGCGCTGTCATTTTTACAGCTTTGTTTTTAATTTTATACATGTTTCACCTATTTGCTTCTTGGCTACATTACATGTTGTTTATAAATAAAATGGCGGGTTCAATTGTAGGTAAAGTAATAGCTTTTTATTTTGTTGGCTTTTTTTTATTGTCCGTTTTGTACATGCTTTTTCAAGTGAAAATTGTTTGGCTATTGTTTGCTTCGTTTGTTATTCTTTCTTTTCCTGTATACAAGCAAAGTTAGGAGAAAGTCGCATCTCGTGCGTCTTTCTCCTTTCTTATTTTTGAACTCCTGTACCGAATGTGGTAAAACTATATAGTGAGGTGAATGAAATGGAACGATTACAGAAAGTAATTGCTCATGCTGGCATCGCATCGCGAAGAAAAGCAGAGCAATTGATCGTCGGAGGAAAAGTGAAAGTAAATGGAAAAGTAGTGACTGAACTTGGGGTGAAAGTAAGCCCGCAAGATCGCATTGAAGTAGACGGTATTCCGCTTGAGCGCGAAGAGCCGGTATATTATTTGTTGTACAAGCCGCGCGGTGTTATTTCGAGCGTAAAAGATGAAAAAGGAAGAAAAGTAGTGACTGACTTTTTTAAACATGTAAACAAACGTATTTATCCGATCGGACGGTTAGATTACGATACGTCTGGATTGTTGCTGCTGACAAACGATGGGGAGTTTGCTAATTTATTAATGCACCCGCGTTATGAAATTGAAAAAGTGTACATCGCAAAAGTAAAAGGTATTCCAGCGCGTGAAAAAATAAAACAGCTGGAAAAAGGAGTAGCGTTACAAGACGGTATGACGGCGCCAGCGAAAGCGAAAGTGTTATCCATTGATAAACGGAAACAAGCAGCCATTGTTGAACTGCGCATTCATGAAGGACGAAATCGTCAAGTTCGCCGCATGTTTGAAGCGATCGGTCACCCTGTGTTAAAGCTAAAACGAGAACGTTACGCTTTTTTAGATTTAAAAGGGCTTAATCCTGGAGACTACCGCGAGCTATCGCCACATGAAGTGAAGCAATTGCGCGCATTGGCGTTAGCTGGTTCACCTTATCCATCATAATTTTGTCACAGTTTGTTCAAATAATTTTTATTATTTATATAGTGGTAACTTGTATAATGAGGTTGATGAAAACGGTTTATAGGAGGGTTGGCGATGAAAGGAAAGCGATTTTGGCTTCGAACAGTCATTTTAGCCATCATGCTCGCGGCTATTGGTTATACGATTTATTCGAACGTTTTTGTCGAGAAAAGAGCAATTCAAGTAGGCGATTCGGCGCCAGACTTCGTACTTACCGACTTAAACGGAAACAAAATTCAACTATCCGATTATCGTGGAAAAGGTGTATTTTTAAACTTTTGGGGAACGTGGTGTAAGCCGTGTGAAAAAGAAATGCCGTATATCAATAGCCAATACAATGTATACAAAAATGAAGGAGTAGAAGTGATTGCGGTTAACGTAGGGGAAGCGAAAGTAACAGTACAAACGTTCGTTGATCGCTTTCAGCTGACGTTTCCAGTCGTCATCGATCAGCAAGATCAAGTCATGAATGCATACAACATCGGTCCGTTGCCAGCGACATTTTTAATTGACAAAGAAGGCAAAATTGTAGATATCATTACAGGGGCGATGACGGAAGAGGATGTAAAAAAATATATGGAACGAATTAAGCCGTAAGGGGTTTTCGACATGGAACAAGTAAAATGTGAATGCGGGCACGTGAATCCGATTGGTACAGTTCTTTGTGAAGCATGTGGTAAACCGTTAGAAGAAGTGCCAATGTTATTGGACATGCGTTATGAAGGAAGCGCTCGCCGTTCGCAAACGTACAACCAAACGATTGTTGATAAAATATGGAACTTCTTTTCGTCTGTTAAAGTTGGGGTTTGGCTTATCGTTATTACGTTAGTCGCTTCGGCCATCGGCACAATTTATCCACAACAGATGTACATTCCGCCAACAGTGTCGCCAGCTGAATATTATGAGGAGCAGTACGGTTGGCTCGGGAAATGGTATTACGCGCTAGGATTTCACGATTTATATAGCTCATGGTGGTATATGTTGCTTATAGCGCTTATTGGTGTATCGCTCGTCATTTGTAGTTTAGACCGTGTCGTGCCACTATATCGGGCGTTAAACAATCAGCGGGTGACGAGAAATGAACAATTTTTACAACGCCAACGTCTATTTAGCCGTTCACAAGTGAAAGACTACGAAAATGCTTTACCTCGCGTGGTCGATCGGTTAACGAAACGGGGCTATCGTATTCGTGAAGAGAATGGAAATATTTTGGCGGAAAAAGGCCGCTTCTCTCGTTGGGGACCGTACGTCAACCATATCGGACTCATCATTTTTTTAATTGGCGCGATGCTTCGATTTGTTCCGGGAATGTATGTGGATGAAAACATGTGGATTCGCGAAGGAGAAATAAAAGAAATTCCGGGAACGAAAGGAAAATATTTTTTAGAAAATAAAACGTTTATTTTTGAAGTATACGAGAAAGAAAAGGAAAAAGAGGCGTTTCAAGCTGCCATTGACCGTGTCGGTAGCGGAATGATGGCGAAAAACTATCAAACAGATGTGGTGCTATATGAGCGTGTTGGCCCGGTTGTTGCCGGTGAAGAGCCGAAGTTAAAAAAAATAAAAAGCTTTTCCATTCGAGTCAACGAGCCGCTCAAACACGACTACTATGCATTGTACCAAGTGGACTTTAAATTGAATGAGCTAAAAAGTATGTCATTTCATTTGACAGATAAACAAACGGATAAGTCTTTTGGTACGATTACAGTTGATTTAATCCAACCGGAGAAAGAATATGATCTTGGCAACGGTTATAAAGTACAACTATTAAGCTACTTTCCAGATTTTTATTTTGATGAAAATGGAAATCCGAATACGCGCTCGAAAGTGCCAAACAATCCGGCGTTTGTATTTAAAATGTTTGCCCCAGATCGTCCAAAAGGCGAAGTGAGCTTCACCGCCATTCGTCAAACGATTGAACCGCTTGGTAATAACAAATATAAAATGGCGTTTGCGAATATTGAAACACGAAATGTATCCGCATTAACGGTGCGTCGTGATTTTACACTTTGGATTTTAGGCGTTGGCGGCGCGATTTTTATGATCGGCCTTATTCAAGGGATGTATTGGAACCATCGCCGCGTATGGATTCAACGGATCAACGACGAGGTGCTCGTTGCTGCACATACGAATAAAAATTGGTTTGGGCTGAAAAAAGAGTTGGAAAGTATATTTCATGATACGCCGTTTGTCATGCCAATCGATCAAGCGGACAAGCGGTCATAAGGGGGGAACATCGTGGTTCAACTAAGTAGCACGTTACTATACGTGGCATTTGTTCTATATTTAGTTGCAACGCTTTTCTTTGGTGGCGCGATTCGTGTCAAAAAGAAAGAAGGGGTAGACCGTTGGGCAACGATCGGGATTTTTGTGACAATCATTGGTTTTGTCGCTCAACTCGGTTATTTTATTACGCGTTGGATTGCCGCTGGACATGCACCTGTCAGCAATTTGTTTGAGTTTACAACGTTTTTTGGCATGATGCTTGTCGGCGCGTTTATCGTCATTTATTTTATTTACAAAACGAGCTTGCTCGGCTTATTTACTTTGCCGATTGCCATTTTAGTCATCGCTTATGCGAGCATGTTTCCGCGGGAAATTTCACCGCTCATCCCAGCTTTACAAAGCGATTGGTTGCATATTCATGTGACGACAGCAGCAGCTGGAGAAGCCATTTTAGCTATTAGTTTTGCCGCCGGACTCATTTATTTAATTCGCGTTGTCGATCAATCAAAACCGAGTAAGCGAACGTTTTGGCTTGAATTTGTATTATTTTTCTTAATAAGTACGCTTGGTTTTGTCAGCGTGACAACATCGTTTCGCGTTGCTGGTTATGAAGCAACATTTGAGTGGATCGATAAAAATGGCAAGCAAGATGAAATGGTATACCATATGCCCGCGCTTGTTGGCCCGCATGAAGGAGTGCTAAAAACAGAAGAGCGCATGAAGCCGCTTGTGGACATGCCAGCGATCATTAACGCGCGGAAATTAAATACGGTCATTTGGTCTTTATTTTCTGGCCTTGCGCTATACGGATTGCTTCGCCTGCTTTTACGCAAACGTATCGCAGCCGCATTACAACCGCTTGTGAAAAACGTCAATTTAGATTTAGTTGATGAAATCGGCTATCGTTCCGTAGCGATCGGCTTTCCAGTATTTACGCTCGGTGCGCTCATTTTTGCGATGATTTGGGCGCAAATCGCATGGACGCGTTTTTGGGGATGGGACCCGAAAGAAGTATGGGCGCTCATTACGTGGTTGTTTTATGCTGCCTTTTTACATTTGCGACTATCGAAAGGATGGCATGGTGAACGTTCCGCATGGCTTGCGGTTATTGGCTTTGCGATCATTATGTTTAACTTAGTGGCGGTAAACTTAGTCATTGCCGGTTTACACTCATATGCTGGATCTTAAAAACGCCTTCGCCATGAAGGCGTTTTTTCATGAAAAATCTCGCAGGAACCCCCTGCTTTTAAGCATGGGGAGGAATGCGAGTTTTCTTCACGAGAAGTAGAAAAAAGTTTGGCGGTTTTGTACAATAGAAAAGGAGGAGGTATGACATCATGGAGAAGGAAATTAAAATTTTAGTTGTGGATGATGAAGAACGAATTCGCCGCTTGCTTCGCATGTATTTAGAACGTGAACAATATGTCATTGATGAGGCGGAAAACGGCGAAGAAGCGCTAGCGTTAGCCATTGAAAATGATTATGATTTAATTTTGCTTGATCTCATGTTACCAGGAAAAGATGGGATTGAAGTATGTAAACAGTTGCGTGAGAAAAAAGCAACGCCTGTCATTATGTTGACAGCAAAAGGAGAGGAAGCGAACCGCGTGCAAGGGTTTGAAGCAGGAACGGACGATTATATCGTAAAACCGTTCAGTCCGCGTGAAGTGGTGCTTCGTGTAAAAGCGTTGCTTCGTCGCACAGCCAACTCTCCATATGTACCGACAGATACGACAGCACGGGATGTGCTTGTGTTCCCGCATTTAACAATTGATCATGATGCTCATCGTGTGACAGCGGATGGACATGAAGTCAGTTTAACTCCGAAAGAATATGAGTTGCTTCACTTTTTAGCGAAATCGCCAGATAAAGTGTTTGACCGTGAACAGTTGTTAAAAGAAGTATGGCATTACGAATTTTTTGGCGACTTGCGCACAGTGGATACACACGTCAAGCGATTGCGTGAAAAACTAAATAAAGTGTCGCCAGCTGCAGCGAAAATGATCGTCACCGTTTGGGGTGTCGGGTATAAATTTGAGGTCGTGAATGAATGATGGCGTTATGGCGTAGTGTAGTCGGCAAACTATGGCTGACGATTTTGTTGCTTGTTGCTTTCGTCCTTTTTATTTTAACCGTCTTATTGCTCGGTTTTTTTGAAAAATATTATTTAGAAAAAACAAGTGATCAGCTTACCCAACAAGCGACAAAAGTGGCTCGTGTTGTCGCTGAACATGACGAGCAGTTTGCGCGCTCCATTGCGTGGACGATGGTGGATGATGTATCGAAGTTAATGATCATTATCGATGATCATCATTATTGGTATTCACCAAATAAAAACCTTCCTGATTTGCCACTATCATTCATTCAGCAAGATCAACAGTTAGGGCGCGTATTTGATGGGAAAAAAGTAGTGAAACGGACGCTTATGCCAAATCAAACGATGCGAAACGACGAATATAACGAGCTATTTATTGTCGGTGTTCCGCTTTATACATCGGATGGAAATGGCGCGGTATTTGTATATCAGTCGTTAAAAGCGGTCGAAGAAACGACAAGACAGACGACAAAATTTATTTTTCTTGCCGCGTTTATCGCCATTGTGTTAACGACCGTGTTTGCCTTTTTCTTATCTACACGCATTACAGCTCCGCTTCGAAAAATGAGACAAGTAGCATTTGAAATTGCGCGTGGAAAATTTGATTCAAAAGTGCCGATCGTCACGCATGATGAAATTGGGGAACTGGCGATGGCTTTTAATCAAATGGGACGGCAGTTGCAGTTTCATATTAATGCGTTAAATCAAGAAAAGGAGCAATTAGCAAGCATTTTAAGTAGCATGGCTGATGGTGTCATTACATTCAATCGAAACGGCGAAGTGCTCATTACAAATCCACCAGCTGACCGATTTTTACAAGCGTGGTACTACGAGCAAGGACAAAGCGATAATTTATTGCCACTTCCTCCTAAAGTGAATGAATTGTTTAAGAAAGCGGTCGCGGAGGAAAAAGAACAAGCGATAGAAATGGCTTTACAAGGTCGCAATTGGGTCATTGTTATGACGCCGTTATACAACGGCAAGGTCATTCGGGGAGCCGTTGCGGTGCTTCGGGATATGACGGAGGAACGACGGCTTGATAAGTTGCGCAAAGATTTTATCGCAAACGTCTCGCATGAGTTGCGCACACCGATTGCGATGTTGCAAGGGTATAGTGAAGCGATCGTCGATGATATTGCGGCGACAGATGAAGAGAAAAAAGAATTGGCAAAGGTGATTTACGACGAATCGTTGCGCATGGGTCGCCTTGTGAACGATTTGCTTGATTTAGCGCGCATGGAAGCAGGGCATTTAACGCTTCATGAAGAACAAGTGCCGCTTAGACCGTATATCGAGCGCATCATTCATAAGTTTCAAGCGTTAGCGAAAGAAAAAGGAGTTCATTTGCTTGTTGAAATGAACGATGAGCTCATCGTTTCATTCGATCCTGACCGCATTGAACAAGTGTTGACGAATTTAATTGACAATGCGCTTCGGCATACGGATGATGGTGGCGAAGTACGTGTCATTGTCGATGCGGGGGAAGAAGTCGTGCGCATCTCTGTGCAAGATTCTGGCTCAGGCATCGCAGAAGAAGATTTGCCGTTTGTGTTTGAGCGTTTTTATAAAGCGGATAAAGCACGCACGCGCGGTCGCTCAGGTACAGGTTTAGGTCTTGCGATTGCGAAAAACATCGTTGAAGCGCATAAAGGAACGATTGCTGTCCATAGCAAACTAGGAGAAGGAACGACGTTTACGTTTACATTGCCATTGAAGTAGAAAATTTTTGTTGTCATCAGTGACGTTTTTCGCTATGATAGAAACGTAGAAATTGTTCGACAATTACATACGTTCGTTGCAAAAAGGTGTCGAACGGGCAACCTAGTAGACTTAATAGGGAATCTGGTGCAAGTCCAGAACTGTCCCCGCAACTGTAAATGCTGACGAAATGAAAACCGCCACTGTACCATTCGTACGGGAAGGCTTCAAAGTAGGATGACGCATAAGTCAGTAGACCTGCCTTTTTGCACCGTCATTCGCGTCTTCGGGGAGTGAGACGGCGAAACGACAAGGGGAAGTTATTGTCTTTTGTTGTTTCTAGCTCATTCCATTTGGGATGAGCTTTTTTATTTGACATACATAAAAGGGGGAAAAACGATGAAGAAATGGAAACAATATGTGTGGCTTCTTGCGCTCGTATTGACGCTCGGATTAGTAGCGTGCAGCAATAACGCGGAGCCAGCGAAAGAAACGAAGCAAGAGGCGAAAACAGAGGAGGCTGCATTTCCGGTTACGGTAAAAGATGCGGTTGGCGATGTCACGATTGAAAAAGAACCGACAAAAATCGTTTCGCTCATTCCGAGCAATACAGAAATTGCATACGCGTTAGGGCTTGGTGACAAAATTGTCGGTGTAAGCGATTTTGATAACTATCCAGAAGATGTGAAAAACAAAGAAAAAGTTGGTGGCATGGAGTTTAATGTTGAAAAAATTATTTCACTTCAACCAGACGTTGTGCTTGCGCATGCATCAAGCGCTCACAATTCTGAGGAAGGATTAAAGCAATTAAAAGATGCGGGCATTACAGTGATTGTAGTGCCAAACGCCACATCGTTCAACGATGTATATGCATCGATTGAACTGATCGGGAAGGCGACAGGGAAAGAGAAAGAGGCAGCCGATGTTGTGCAACAAATGAAGCAAAAAATTGATGCCATTGCGGAAAAAGCAAAAGAAGTAAAAGAAGAAGCAACCGTTTGGGTGGAAGTTTCTCCTGCACCTGAAATTTATACCGCTGGAAAAGGAACATTTATGGATGAAATGTTAACGATCATTCATGCGAAAAATGCAGCAGGCGATCAAGAAGGATGGCCGATGTTTACAGAAGAAGATGCAGTGGCGCTAAATCCAGATGTCATTATTACGACATACGGTTATTACACACCGAACGCTGTCGAGCAAGTGCTCGCTCGCCCAGCTTGGAAAGATGTCCCTGCAATTAAAAATAAACGAGTATACGATGTGAATTCTGATTTAGTTTCTCGTCCAGGACCACGTTTAGCTGAAGGGGTCGAAGAAATTGCCAAAGTCGTTTATCCAGACATTTTTAAATAATTACATGAGCGCATCGCTTATTGCAACGATTGCCTTGTTATTAGGGGTATCGATTGGATCACAATCGATTCCCTTTTCTTCTATATGGGAGACGCTATTACATCAGTTGTTTCATACGCCGACAAATGTTCCTGCCACCGTTTCGCAAATTATTGTTGCGATTCGTTTACCGAGAGTCATACTCGCCTTTCTGATCGGGGCATCTTTAGCACTTGCAGGGGTAGCGTTTCAAGGGCTTTTGAAAAACGTTCTTGCCGATCCGTATACCATCGGGGTATCGTCTGGGGCAGCCGTTGGCGCAGTGCTCGTCTTTTTCTTTCATCTTCAGTTTTCGATTCTCGGGCGTTTTACGCTCCCGATCGTCAGCATTATATTTGCGCTCGTGACATTATTGTTTGTTTTATTATTTGCGCGGCTTGCGGAACGAAATATGGCGATGGAGACGATTGTTTTAATCGGCATTATCATGAATGCGTTTTTCGGCTCGCTCATTTCGCTTATGGTTGCTTTTAGCGGCGAAGAGTTGCGTCAAGTCATTAGCTGGCTCATGGGGAGCGTCGCGATGCGCGGCTGGTCGTACGTGTCTTTATTTGTTCCGTTTTTTATCGTCGGTTCTCTCGGTTTATTTGCACATATTCGCGAGTTAAACGCCTTTTCATTCGGTGAGCGGGTCGCTGCCAATATTGGCGTACATTTATTACAAAAAAAGCTAGCGATTTTACTTAGCGCTTCCTTGCTTACAGGAGCAGCGGTAGCTGTATCGGGAACGATCGGATTTGTCGGGCTCGTTATTCCGCATATGACTCGTCTCATTTGCGGGGCGAATCATCGAAAATTGTTGCCGCTCTCCTTTTTATACGGCGGAACGTTTTTAGTATTAGCGGATGTCGTCGCGCGAACGATCGTTTCACCGCGAGAATTGCCGATCGGGGTCATTACTTCTCTCATCGGTGCCCCTTTATTTGCGATATTGTTGTTTAAAAGTTTAAGACGGAAGACGGGATCAACATGATTGATGTGAAGGACGTTTCGTATCGATATGGTGAAAAACAAGTATTACGACATGTTTCATTTACAGTATATGAAGGAGAGTTTTTCGGTATTTTAGGTCCGAACGGATCAGGAAAAACGACGCTAATGAAATTGTTAAGTCGCGAACTTGCATTACAGCAAGGGGATATTTTTGTTTGTGGTCAACATATTGAAACATATAAGCCGAAACAATATGCAAAACTGATTGCTGCGCTGCCGCAACATACAGATGTTTCGTTTGGATATACAGTGAAAGAAATGGTTGAGCTCGGTCGCTATCCTTATCAATCAACTCTTTTTCCGAAATGGACAAAGGAAGATGAGCAAGTCGTTAGTGATTCACTCCATGCGGTGACATTGGCGCATAAACAACACGCTTTATTAGAGCAATTAAGCGGTGGAGAACGTCAGCGCGCTGCACTTGCTCGAGCGCTGGCGCAACAACCGCGCGTATTGCTCCTAGATGAACCGACGAACCATATGGATGTGGCACAACAATTTAAATTGCTTAATTTGTTAAAGCAATCGCAGCTGACGATCATTGCTATTTTTCATGATATAAACATTGCATCGCTTTATTGCGATCGGCTTCTTTTTTTGCGAGATGGAGAAGCCGTTGCATGCGGTACACCGAAAGAGTTGTTAAATGAATCGATGATTGCATCCGTATTTGAAACAAACATGAAACGATATGAGCATCCGGTGTTGCCAAAACCGCTTGTGACGTTCGTTCCGTTTTTAGAGCAGCCTATGAATGATGTGCTATGGCATGTCAAGCAAAATGAAACGATGATCGTCATTGAAACAGCGAAACCGTTTAAAGTGCTTTCCTCTGCGCTCGTTGGCGGTGGAACGCGCTGGGCAACGACGTTTGTCAATCGGCATGTTCCGCTTGATTATCGTTGTGATGATGCAAAGGAAGAGATGATTCAATTTTTGCGACAACACGGTTTTGATGAGCAGTGGACCATTGGGATGATGACCGCTGTTTGTGTAAATGATGTCGCGTTTGCGTCTGTTTATGAAGATGTTCGCCTTTTTGTTGCCGTAACAGCTGGGGTTGGAAATGCGGTTGATAGTGCACAGGCGTGGCGCCGGACAGATGTAGTCGCTTCTCCGGGAACGATTAATACGTTTATTTTTATTGATGCGCACTTATCAGAAGCTGCGTTTGTGCAGGCGTTAATGACCGCAACAGAAGCAAAAGCAAAGGCGCTGTATGATAAACAAGTCATCGATCCCCAAACCTACACAATTGCGACAGGAACATCGACAGATTCGACGGTCATCGCTGCGTCTCAACAAGGAACGTATTATGAATACGCTGGAACGATTACATCGATCGGTAAACAAATCGCTCGTCTTGTATATGAAGCGACGCAAACAGCCATTGATCGCTACCGAAAGCGAAAGGGTGACAGTCGATGACGCACATATGGGCGGTGTGGCTTGCGCTTTTGCTCGATCGCATATTTGCTGATCCTCGTCGGTTTCATCCTGTTTGTTGGATTGGACAAATGATTGCGTTCATGGATCGTCGTTTGAACAAAGGAAGATGGAAAAAAGGAAAAGGAATATTCACGCTTTTTGTCGTTTGTACGGTGACGTTGATCATAAGTTACGGACTGATTGCTAGCGCCTACCGACTTTCGTTTATATTCGGCATATTCATTGAAGCAATGATCATTTTTACTTCAATTGCGCCAACCAGTTTAGCGAACGCAGCGTACGATGTCCTCGATCCGTTAGAAAGAGGGGATATTGATGAAGCGCGAAAAAACGTGGGAATGATTGTCGGGCGTGATACAAAAACGTTACAACAAGAAGGGATCGTACGTGCATGCGTGGAAACAGTAGCTGAAAATACGAGCGATGGAGTAACTGCCCCTCTTTTTTATGCTTTTATTGGCGGAGGAGCGTTAGCGATGTTGTATCGCGCTGTAAATACGTGCGATTCGATGCTCGGCTATAAAAACGAGCGATATGCTCAATTTGGTTGGGCATCGGCTCGATTTGATGATGTGCTTAATTACATTCCTGCTAGACTAACCGCGTTCGTTATGCTGTTTGTTCATCGTGCGAACAAACGAGAATGGAAACTATTATTTCGCGATGCCCGCAATCACCCGAGTCCAAATAGCGGATGGTGCGAAGCGGCGATGGCCGCGTTGTTACATGTTCAACTCGGAGGAGTAAACACATATCACGGTGTCGTATCCGTCCGACCAACGATTGGAGATGCGTCTGTTCCGCTTTCTTCTTGGCACATTAAACGAGCGGTGGCAATCATGATACGCACGACCGTTGCTTTTACGATAGGAGGGAGTTTGCTTGCGTTTGCCTGCACATGGGGCTAATCCACATCGCTTATATGAAGCGATGCAAATGAATATGCCGAGCTCATATATTGATTTTAGCGTCAATGTCAATCCAATGCAGTACGAATATATACTAACAGAACAGCAGTGGTTACGTTGGATGAGCGAGTATCCAGAGGAGCGAAGTGAGTCGCTTCAAACGATGATTGCTGAACGAGAGCGTATCGCGCGCAGCCATGTATTTGTCGGAAATGGTGCTGCCCAATGCATTTATTTACTTGCTGAACAATTTGCCGGTCAACATATTGGCGTCATTGAGCCGACGTTTACAGAATATCGTCGCGCATGTGAAGCTTACGGTTGTATCGTTCATTCGTTTATGTTAGATGAACATTGGCAACCACCGATCGAACAAATGATAGAAAGCTTGCCGTCTTTACACGCGCTATTCGTTTGTCATCCGAACAATCCAACAGGCACGATATGGCCGAAAGAAACGATGTATGCTTTATTAAAAGCAGCAAATGATGAAGGGGTATATGTTATTGTCGATGAAGCGTTTTACGATTTTTGGCTCGATGGTTATTCTGTTTCTTCTTTTTTGCACACATTTGATCGTTTAATTGTGCTACGGTCATTAACGAAAATGTACCGATTGGCAGGTGCACGGCTTGGTTATGTGTTAGCGCATGAGCATGTCGTAAAAAAGTTAACGGAAAAGCAACCGCCATGGAGCGTGAACACGATCGCTCAACAAATCGGAAAACAATTATTGAACGATGAGGCATTTGTCGAACGAACAAAAACATACATCGCTTCAGAGCGAAAACGAATATTTTCACAGTTTACTGAGCTCGGTTATCGCTATTCACCGTCTGTTGTGAATTTTTATATGTTGCATGATGAGACGATGACGCTTTTTCCTTTTTTGTTGCAACACGGCATGGTCGTTCGCCATACGTTTAATTTTCAAGGACTGGACGGAAAATATGTCCGTTTGGCGATTCGAACGAAAGAAGAGAACGATCGTCTCCTGCTTTGTTTAAGGCGGTGGAATAAATGATCGTATTTATTAGCGGTGGGGTGCGTAGCGGAAAATCTTCATTTGCAGAACAATGTGCAAAAACGATGGCGGAAACGACAGACTCGCTTCATTATATTGCGACAGCGATGCGCACAGATGAAGAAATGGAAGTGCGCATTGCGCATCATCAAAAGCAACGAAAACGTGATCGGTGGCAAACGTGGGAACAACCGTATGATCTCGATCGCATCATTTATATGTTTTGTAAACGCGATATCATCCTGCTTGATTGCTTGACGAATTTATGGGCAAATGAGTTGTTTCGCGATCATATATGGGATGTACATGGAAAAGTACCGCGCATCGTTCAACAAATGAAACAGTTAGGTGACAAAGCTAAAGGACTAATCATTGTAAGTAACGAAGTGTTTTATGATGGTGTACCTAATGAACGAGGAACGTATATGTATATGCACGGTCTTGGTTTATTACATCAACATCTTGTTACATTAAGCGATGTGGCGATTTTGATGCGTTACGGATTGCCGATTGTAAAGAAAGGAAGATGGCCATGTGGCGTGGTGTAATGTTGGCTGCGCAATTTTTAACTGTGTTTCCGCTTCGTATGCAAGTGGACTGGAATGAACGAACAGCACGCGCAGCTGTTCTGTCGTTTCCGTTCGTCGGTGCGGTGATTGGAGCGTTTCTCGTTGCTTTGTACATGTTCATGTTTCATCATGTGTCTATGCTCGTCTTATCATTTTTGCTCATGTTTTTTTCTATCTTTCTTTCCGGAGGTTTGCATGCTGACGGATGGATGGATTGCAGCGATGCGTATTTTTCATATCGCGATCGACAGCGCCGTCTGGAGATTATGAGCGATTCGCGCGTCGGGGCGTTTGCGGTGCTCTCCATTTTATTTTTACTTAGTTTCCGTTTCGTTTTTCTGTTTGAGACCGTTGCGCACATGTCGTTGTTTTCTCTTTTTTGCATTCCGTTACTTTCACGTCTTGGCATGACGTTGCTTTTATTGACGGCCCCGCTTGCGAAACAAACAGGAATGGCAGCCGCATTTCGTCAACATGTCGATCACCGCTACGTACCTTTCGTTATGGTGTACGCATTCATTGTTTTGTTATCGCGTGAAACGATCATATTGTTTTTGGCGCTTATGTTGTTTTATGTTGTCGCGCGTGCATTTGCTGTGAAGCAATTTGGTGGAATTACAGGCGATGTGCTTGGGGCGTTTGTTGAAGGAGGCGAAACGTTTTTATGGCTCGTCATTTGGCTATTACATACGTTCGCCATTTTGTAACGAAAGAAAATGAAGCGAAACAATATATCGGTTGGACGAATGTGCCAGTAATTCAGCCGAAAAATGTGTCGCATGAGCTGAAGGCAGAAATCGTCATGACAAGCGATTTGCTTCGTTGTCGCCAAACGGCGCATTTGTTGTTTCCGAATCACGTCATTGAATGTTCTTATCGTTGGCGAGAACTAAATTTTGGTGATTTTGAAGGAAAAACGTATGAACAATTGCAAACGGTCAAGGCGTATCGTCGTTGGTTAGACGATCCGTTTCGCTATGCGCCTCCAAACGGTGAGACGTTTGCTCAGTTTGAAGCTCGTATTGAACAAGCCGTTAGCGATGCGATTCATCGATCCGTTTCACATGTTGTCGTTGTGACGCACGGCGGTGTGATTCGTTATATATTATCGAAGTACGCACCGGACATCCGTCCGTTTTGGGAATGGCACGTTCCGTTTGGCGAAGGAGTGACGCTTTATAATACGAAGGAACGATGGAAGGAGAGAAAGCGATGCATTTCGTTAGCGGCGGTGCATTTCAAGGGAAGCGAAAATGGGTAAATGCCCATTATTCATTCGCGCATACATCATACAGTTGGTATTGTGCATATGAAAATATGTTTCCGCTTCCATATGAAGAAACTGCATCTGTTGTTGTGCTTGAAGGAATAGAACATTGGATTCGCGAATATTTTTCTCCTTATACGGACGATGAAAAAGAAGCGATCCGATCGTATATGTGTGCGTGGAAGCAATGGGAACAAGCGGGAGAACGGACGGTCGTTTGGATCGGTTGCGATATTGGGCAAGGTATCGTGCCGATCGATGCGCATGAACGAGCATGGAGAGATATCGTTGGCTGGACGTATCAACAGTTAGCGAGCATATGCAACCGTGTCGATTACGTATGGTGTGGAATCAATGAACGAATCAAATAGGAGGGAGAACATGAAATTATATACAAAAACAGGCGATAAAGGGCAAACGAGTTTAGTTGGAGGGCGAGTCGATAAAAACGATGTACGTGTTGAAGCGTACGGAACGATTGATGAAGCGAATTCTGTCATCGGTTGGGCAATGACGTTATTACAGGATGAGAAATTTCGCGACATTTATGAAGAATTGCAACGCATTCAACATGAACTGTTTGATTGTGGCGGTGATTTAGCTATTGTCGGTGAAAAAATACCATACAAAGTAAAAGCGGAAATGGTGACGTTTTTAGAAGAACGCATCGATGCATATATTCAACAAGCGCCGCCGCTTGAACGGTTTATTTTGCCGGGAGGTTCACCACAAGCAGCAGCTTTGCATATGGCACGTACCGTGACGCGAAGAGCAGAACGTTGTGTCGTTGCGCTGATGAAGCAACAACAAACGAATGAAGTCGTCTTACAATATATGAATCGTTTATCAGACTATTTATTTGCGATTGCACGCGTTGTTAACGCTCGTTTACACGTAAAAGACGTAGAATATGAGCGAAGCGCCATCGTGTTTCGTGATAAAAATGAAAAAAAGGGTGAATCATGATGAGGCGTTTCACGTTGCTCATTATGTTTATTAGTTTATCTGTCATCGGTTCACTTATAAAAATTCCATTTACAATTGGAAGCATTGCATTAGATAGTGCACCGGCGGTTGTTGCTGCGCTTTTGCTCGGTCCAACAGCTGCGGCGGTCGTTGCAAGTGTTGGGCATATTGTATCGGCCCTATTTGGCGGATTTCCGCTTGGGCCTTTTCATATACTTGTGGCGGTGGAAATGGCAGCTCTTTTATACGTTGTCGGCTTGTTGATGAGAAGAGGATGGTTCATTTCTAGTTATGTATGTTTTTTTATCGGTAATGCACTAATTGCACCGTTGCCTTTTGTATGGATCATAAGCCCAGCATTTGTACTTTCCATCATCCCTTCTCTTGCACTAGCTACGGGAGTCAATGTAGCGATTGCTGTTGTCGTTTCCAAAACGTTGCAACGAGTATGGGGGGAACGGCATGCGTGACGTATTATGTGTGCCGCTTGATGAAGAAAACGAACTCGTTTTGGCGACAGATTGTTCGGGTGGCATTGGCTTAAAACAAGATGATGTTGTAAATGTACCATACGATGTTGTTGCGTACTACGGCGCGCGAGTAGCATGGATGGAATTGATGAGTATAGGGGCCACACCAAAAGCTTTTGTTTTACAAAATTTTGTGAACGACCATGCATGGCATGCACTTGTCGCAGGCGTTCAACAAACGATGGAAGAATTGCAGTTGTCGCTCCCTATAACAGGAAGTAGCGAATCAAATATGCCGCTCATGCAATCAGCTGTCGGTTTTGTAGCTGTCGGCACGGTGCGCAAAACAGAAAAAAGGATAAATGTTACGCCAAATGATGCATGTTGGGCGGTCATTGGCGAGCCGCTCGTTGGTGAGGCGGTTATACAAAAAAAAGATCGGATCATTCCGCTTTCGTTATTTCGCACGTTGTTGCAGTTAGATAGTGTATATGAAATCATTCCAGTTGGCTCAAAAGGAATATGGCATGAGTGGAAGCTTCTGCATGGGGAACGACCACTTCGTTGTTCCCTTCCGCTATATGCTTCTGCTGGTCCAGCTACGTGTGTGCTTATTAGCTATGATCGGGCACAACAACATTTCTTGCAATCGCTCGCTGGACCACTTTTTTATCCCATTGTAAAATGTAACCTTCTATCGTTCTAACCGTTCGTATTTTTGCATACAACATATATGGTTATAGCAAACGGGAGGGAATAGACGATGGAAGATATGATGAAACGAGTGCTCGTTGTTGTTGGTATGGCCGCGTGCATTCATTTATTGTTTCTTGTTGGTTTAAATAACTAGAAAAAGAGAGAGATGTGCTATATAATGTAAAACAATACGAGAGAGGGGGAGAGAACAATGTTAACAGATTACCATAATCATTTAGAGCGCGGGACGTTGACGCTCGACTATTTGAAGAAATTTACGGACGAAGCCGCGCGAAAAGGCATTGAACATTTTGGTATTTCCGAACATGCGTATCACTTTTATCAAACGAAAAACATTTTATCGAATGCGTGGATTGAAGAGCGCCGTTATTATGATATGGCTGATTATGTTCGTTTATTTCACGAAGCGTGGAATGCTGGAATTGATGTGAAAATGTCGATTGAAATGGACTACACGCCAGGTAAACATGAAGAAATGGCGCAATTTATTCGCGCTTATGATTTTGACTATGTCATCGGCTCGATTCATTGGGTGGATGACTTCGGCATTGATTTAGCTGAGTTTCGAAAAGAATGGGATCGTCGTGATCTATATGATACATACCGAAAATATTTCGATCAAGTCGTGACGTTAGCTGAATCGAACTTATTCGATATCATCGGTCATTTAGATTTAGTAAAAATTTTTAAATACGTGCCAGAAAATGAGGAATTTTTGCTTGAACAGTACGATCGGGCAACGACAGCATTAGCAAACTCGAAAACGTGCGTAGAAATTAGTACCGCAGGATTGCGTAAACCAGTCGGAGAGCTATACCCTGATCCTCGTCTACTGCAAATGTGCTATGACAAAGGCATTCCGATTGTGTTATCGTCTGATGCGCACGTTCCTCAAGATGTCGGAGCGGATTATGATCGAGCGATCGCTCTCGCAAAAACAGTCGGTTACACGGAAATTATGACGTTTTCGAAAGGACAACGAAAAGCCGTTCCGCTTGGATAAAAAAGGTTCAGCCACGAGGCTGAACCTTTTATACTTCCAATCTCTTTACAACGTCAATATCGTCAATTTTCTCAAGTATTTCAACGAGTGCATCATCGAGCGGTTTATCGAGCGAAAGCATCATAATCGCTTTTCCGCCCGCTTCTTGGCGACCGACTTGCATCGTTGCAATGTTTACTTGATGGTCGCCTAAAATGTTTCCGACTTTTCCGATCATTCCTGGTTTGTCATGATGTTGAATGTATAGTAAGTGTCCTTCTGGTGCAAAGTCGATCGCAAAGCCGTTAAAATGAACGATGCGATCGCCATAGTGGGCGATGTGCGTTCCTTTCATCGTAAACGTTTTGTTTTCGCCATATACCGTTAATGTAATGCTGTTGTTATAGTCATTGCCATTAGCTGAAAACTTTTCGCTAAAGGCGATACCGCGCTCTTTAGCGATCATTGCCGCATTCACTTCATTGACTGTTGAAGCGACGCGCGGTTTTAAAAATCCAGCGAGCAAGCTACGTGTAATAAATGTCGTTTCTAAATCGGCGACGGAACCGGAATACGTAATTGCAATTTCTTGTACAGGTTCGCTCATATATTGGGAAGCGACAATGCCCATTTTGCGAGCTAATGTATAAAACGCTTGAATTTTTTCGTATACATCTTTTGATAATGTCGGTAAGTTGATGGACGATGTGACCGGTTTTCCTTGTAAAAATTTTAATACTTCTTCGGCGACTTGTGTCGCGACATTCACTTGCGCCTCGATCGTTGATGCCCCAAGATGCGGAGTGACGATAACGTTATCAAACGAAAGAAGCGGATGATCTCCTGGCGGCTCTTGTTCAAATACATCGAGGGCGACGCCTGCCACGTGTCCGTTTTCTAAAAACGAAAGAAGTGCTTGTTCATCGATAATTCCACCGCGCGCGCAGTTAATTAAATAGACTCCTTTTTTCGTTTTTGCTAAGTTTTTTGGGCCGAGAAGACCTTTCGTTTCTTTTGTAAGCGGTGTATGTACCGTAATGATATCCGCTTGCGCAAGCAATTCATCAAGCGTGCAAACATCGACGCCAATTTTTTCTGCCCGTGCTTTCGTCAAAAATGGGTCGTACACATGGACGTGCATACCGAACGCGCGCGCCCGTTTCGCTACTTCAGAACCGATGCGCCCGAAGCCAATGATTCCTAAATGTTTTCCGAATAACTCGACACCGACGAAAGCGGAACGATTCCATTCACGTGATTTGACTGAAATGTGCGCTTGTGGAATACGGCGCACTAATGAAGCCATCATCGCAAATGTATGTTCCGCTGTAGAAATCGTATTGCCATTTGGAGCGTTAATGACGACGACACCGTATCGTGTCGCTGCGTCAACGTCGATATTGTCGACGCCGACTCCAGCACGCCCAACAATTTTTAAATTCGGCATGTTTTGAAGGAGTTGTTCTGTGACTTTCGTTGCGCTACGAACGAGCAACGCATCAAATGTGTCAAGCTCATCTTCTACTTCTGTGACTTTCTTTTGTACGACTTCAATCGTTGGATCAGCAAGAAGTGGGGCAAGACCTTCTTCGCTCATCGCATCAGATACTAAAATGCGAACCACAAATATCCGCTCCTTTCAAATCATAAGTTTTTAAATTTCTGATAATTTAACATAACCGTATACATGTGTCAATAACTTTCGGAAAGGTCATACAAATGAAAGCGTTTTTATATATGAATGTTCGGAAAAAAGACAAAAAGCTGGCGAAAAGCCAGCTTCAAACGTGACATTATTTATTTTGTTCATTGTAGCGAGCGATGCATTCGTCAATAAGTTTCGCTGCTGCTTCCGGACCTTCCCACGTGCCAATTTCTGTTTTCTTTCCTTCTAAGTCTTTGTAACGTTCAAAGAAATGAGCGATTTCTTTTAACTTATGTTGTGGAAGATCTTCAAGGCTGCGTACATCAGCAAAGCGAGGGTCATCAACAGGAACGCCGATTAATTTTGCATCTTCTTCACCGCCGTCTACCATGTTTAAGTAGCCGAGCACACGCGTTTCGATCACGCAACCAGGGAATGTTGGGTTTGTGACGATCACTAAAATATCAAGTGGATCGCCGTCTAACGCAAGTGTATTTTCCAAATAACCGTATTCAGCAGGATAAAACATCGGTGAATATAAGACGCGATCGAGCTTAAACACACCACGCTCTTTGTCATATTCGTATTTGTTTTGGCTGCCTGTTGGAATTTCAATAAACGCTTCAACAACTTTGTTTTCAAACGCCATGCCAAATTCCTCCTTTTCATTATGTATACTTTTTTATTATAGTCGATTGGACAAGTGGTGACAATGATTGAAAAGAAGAAAAGGGCAAGCTTCATGTGAAGTTTGCCCTTCGATGCTCTTATTCAAATTTGTTTGGATCGCCATCAAATGGCTCGTCCGCGACTTTGATCGAGTCTGTTGGACAGCCTTCAAACGCATCCATCATATCATCGATTAATACGTCTGGCACTTCTACAATGCCTTGGTTGTCGTCTAATGTAACGTACGCAATGCCTTCATCATCGTAATCGTAAATATCTGGTGCAGCTGCTCCACACGCACCACAGGCAATACATGTTTCTTTGTCAACAATTGTGTACTTTGGCATACAATGACCCTCCTTAATTATATGGAACCAATCGCTTCATATGAAACGTTGGAAACGTATTCCTCACACTTTTATAATAAATGTGTTCCGACAACTTTTCAATAAAAAACTCCAATGAAAATGCTTATCAGTGCATAGTTTTCCCTCACATCCTTTCGCTTAATCTGGTAAAATGAAAGGGAAAATGGAGTGAATGTTGCATGTTACAACACATCGTTTTGTTTTGTATCGATCGTTTTCGCGGCGAGCGGTCACTCGCTGCGATTGACCATTTGCTGAACGGGAAAAAAACGGCGCAAACGCTACAAGATAGCAAGTGGTACAACGTTAGTCGTCTATTTGGAACCGTGCCGATTGATCGTTCTCGTTTGCTCCATATGGCACGCAAATTAGAAGCTAACGGATGGATTCACAAAGTGGACGAGCATATATATCGCATCACCTCAAGCGGAAAAGAGGAGCTTCATTATTTTGCTTTTCCTCCTTACGTGGATGGATGGAAATATATGAATGAATCATCTTTATTTTGGAAACGGCTTTCTTTGCTTATTCAAACGGTCACAAACATCATTCATCGCACACCATTTGAGCCTATCCATCGCGATGAGCGCATTCAATCATTTGTAAAGCAGTGGTTGTTTCAACATAAACATATGCAGACGATCGCTCGGTCGCTATATGAAGAAATGTATGAGCTACTCAGCCGTGTAGAAGAAAAAGACGCAAACATTTTTGTTTGGCGGTTGACAAGCCATGCGCGCATCGGATGGACGAACGAACAAATTGCTTATGCGATCAAAGAAGAAGATGTAGCTGTATCGCTATCGTTTCAAAATGTGTTGCATTTTATACTTGAGACGACAGAAAAAGAAAAGGAAAACTTTCCGCTTCTTTTTTCGTTGCGTGAACAAATGCGCACACAATTAACAAGCTCAGCCCAAAAAACTTGGGAAATGTTAAAAGAAGGATATTCACTTGAACAAATTGCCGAGTTGCGTCGATTGAAAAAAGGGACGATTGAAGATCATGTTGTAGAAATCGCGACATATGTGCCGTCATTTGTGACGATGCCGTTTTTAGATGAGGATAAACGTAAGCGCATTATACAACAGGCACGACAATTAAAAACGAAAAAATTGCGGGCAATGAAAGAAGCATTGCCAGATGTTTCTTATTTTGAAATTCGGCTCGCGTTAGCAAGGTGGGATCAGGAAGATGATTAACATATTAAAGGAGCGATTTGGCTACGATTCGTTTCGCATCGGACAGAAAGAAATTATTGAAGATGTGCTTCATGGACGAAATTGTGTCGCTATGCTCCCGACCGGTGGGGGGAAGTCGCTTTGTTATCAGCTTCCTGGCTACATATTGGACGGTAGTGTGCTAATTATTTCACCGCTCGTCTCCCTTATGGAAGACCAAGTACAACAGCTTAAAAATCGCGGTGAAAAACGTGTTGTCGCACTGAATCGTTTTCTTTCCTATCGCGAAAAAAAAGACGTGCTGCATGAATTAGCATCGTACCGTTTTATTTACGCTTCGCCTGAAATTTTACAATCTCCCTTGCTTATTGAAGCGCTAACGCGTATAAACATTTCGTTGTTTGTTGTAGATGAAGCGCATTGCATTTCACAATGGGGACACGATTTTCGTCCTGATTTTTTAAAGCTCGGTCTTCTTCGCGAAACGCTTGGCAACCCGCCTTGTTTAGCGCTAACAGCAACGGCCACTCGCCAAGTGATTGATGATATTGTCGCAACGCTTAAACTTGATCGAGTGAAACAGCATATGTATCCACTTGATCGAACGAACATTTGCTTATATGTTCAATACGTTCATACGTTAGAAGAGAAAATGGAAACGTTAAAACAACTGATCGCTATATTGCCTAAGCCAGGCATCGTTTATGTATCGAGTCGGCAATGGGCAGAAACGTTAGCAGACATGTTACATGGAGATTATCGTGTCGGTTACTATCATGGAGGCATGGATGGCGAACAGCGACTTCTTATTCAACAACAGTTTGTTTATGATCAGTTAGACGTCATTTGTTGTACGAATGCGTTTGGAATGGGTGTTGATAAACCGAACGTTCGCTTCGTCATTCATTTTCATTTGCCAACGCAACCGGAAGCATATTGGCAAGAAATTGGACGCGCCGGGCGAGATGGAAACGAAAGCATCGCGATATTATTGTATGCGCCAGGAGACGAGCAACTCGGACAAGCGATGATCGATGCGGAATTTCCGACAAAAGAGCAAATCGTTTATGCGCTGGACGCTTTACGTCATGGACAGAAAGAGACGGGATTAACAGATGTACAACAACGGCTTCTTTTATATTGGTTAGAACAAATGAGTGTTCAAGAAGATGTGAACATATTAGCAAAACAACTGTATGCCCATATCGAGCAAAGAAAAAAAGAAAAAATGAACAAATGGATATTTATGCAACGATGGGTACACGAACAAACTTGTCGCCGGCGTGCGATGCTTTCGTATTTTGAACAACAACCCCTTCCGAATGAACGGTGTTGTGACCGATGTGGCGCCCATATATACGTAAATGCCCCCGCAAAACATATGCAACAAATACAGTTACGTCCATGGCGGGAAGAGCTTCGGGCGATGTTTTCGATAAAGGTGGAAAACAAATGATAAAAAAACAAATGGAGATTGCCAATCAAATAAGTGAACAGGAAATAGTATATCACTTGTATTTCACACAAGCACTTATTTTTCTTGTGGCGCTCGCATTAGGCATATATTTATTTACACCTGCAACATTTTTTGCGATATGGCAATGGGATGTGCGGGAAATATTATTATATGGTGGCGGTTGTGCAGCGCTCGTTCTTTTTGTCGATTTTTTACTCATTCGTTATGTACCTGAACAGTGGTATGATGATGGTGGGATTAATGAAAAGCTATTTCGTTCTCGCTCGGTTCCACACATTTTTATCATGACTGCAATGATTGCATTTTGTGAAGAATTGTTATTTCGCGGTGTCATTCAGACGCACGTTGGCTTACTTTTTGCGAGCATCATTTTCGGTTTATTGCATATTCGTTATTGGAGAAGATGGCTTCTTCTTGTTGCTGTCGTTAGTTTAAGTTTTTGGATTGGTTTTATATATGAATGGACGGGCAATTTATGGGTCACGATTTTTGCCCACTTTCTCATTGATTTTATTTTAGCGTTACACATCCGGTATCGGACAAAAGAGGTGAATAGCGATGCGTGAAGATCAAGCAGAAAACTTGCGCAAAAAAATGGAAAATATCAATAAGCAACAAGAAAGCGACGAACTTCATTTGCCGCCACGAAGTGAAGTGCATAAAAAGAAAAAAACGAAATGGAAAATAAAACACCCACTCGTTCGTATTCTTGCGCTCTTTTTCGTCTTATTGCCGATTTCGATTTATAGCATATACCACTTAGTTGACAAACGTCCAGTCCAAGTTGTGACGATTGATGACAGCTATGAGACCGTTGATGTCGATCAACAAAAAGAAGAGATGACACAACGAAAACCGCTCGAAAATGAAGCAAAACAAGAGGAAGATGGATCCGATGAAACAGAGCCGTCTTTTATTTATCATACAGTACAAGAAAATGAAACGTTATATAGCATTGCAATGAAGTATTATGGAAATGAAAAAGGAATGGATCTTATTAAAGAATGGAACCGTTTAACGAGCACGAAGCTCCAAAAAGGACAAGTATTAAAAATCCCAAATATGAACGGAAAATAAGGTATACACCTCTGCCGATGGACATACAATCGTAGTAAAACACGATCGGTAGGGGTGGCTATGATTTTCCCAATGGAACTAGATGAAGTGACAAAAGTCATTTTACAGCGCATCATCGCTCACAAAAAAGAATGGGACGATATGAAAAAAAGAATGAAGTGGTCATTCAGTTTATTTTTATTTTCTCTCGCTTTATTTGGCATGTATATATATCAAACAGTTTTCGTTTTACATCGCACGTCTGTGGAGCGAGTCGTGATGGCGCTTATTGACGAACGTATTTTTTGGTTTGTTGCATTTATTTCGTCATTTGGCTGGCTCGTCTCTTTTTATAAAAAGAAAACCGAAAAAGCGGAGCAAGATTTTCATGCACTCCGCTGCGAACTTATTCAAAAAAGTAGCGAGTTACTTCAAAAAGAAACATGGGAAAACCGACATATTCTTTATGCTTGGCTAAAAGATAAATATGATATTTCGCTTTACCATGAAAATAAATAGCTAGAAAAATTTTTTTCGGTCTCGCTCTTCTTTCAATATTTCAACGGCTTCTCGGAAGCGTTGTGCATGAATGATTTCACGTTCGCGTAAAAAGCGTAAACTGTCGTTTAAATCGGGATCGTCGCTCATATCAATGATCCATTGATACGTGGCGCGAGCTTTTTCTTCTGCAGCGATATCTTCATACAAATCGGCAATGGGATCGCCTTTTGCTTGAATGTATGTTGCTGTCCACGGCGCTCCTCCTGCGTTATGATAAAATAATGCATGACTGTGGTTCACGTAATGTTCACCTAAACCAGCTTCTTTTAACTGCTCAGGTGTAGCGTCTTTTGTTAGTTTATAAATCATCGTTGCAATCATTTCGAGGTGGGCAAACTCTTCCGTTCCGATATCTGTCAGTAAACCGACTACTTTATTAGGTATCGTGTATCGTTGATTCAAATATCGTAATGCGGCAGCAAGTTCTCCATCTGCTCCGCCATATTGTTCAATTAAATATTTCGCAAGCTTCGGATTACACGTACTGACGCGTACAGGGTATTGTAATTTTTTTTCATAAATCCACATGATGTTTTCTCCCTTCCTTATACTTGCCAAGGCCAAGGTGTTTTTGACCAATCCCATGGATATTGGGAATAGCTATTTCCATATTGCTGTAAGGGGCCGAATTGTGTTTCGAACTGTTTTTTTAACTTTCTTCGCTCTAAAGATCGTTCGTTAAATTGCCGAATGGCCTCATAATCGTTCGGATGCGTATTTAAATAAAGCGCTAAGTCAACGAGCACAAAATCGATCGCTTGAAGTTGATGAAGAAGATCGTAATACTCTTTAGGCATTTGGTTCATCTGCTCTCCCTCCTTTTTCACGTGCGTTGTAATAAGGATCGTAAAATATTTTCCATAGTGTTCCTTTTTTTAACGCTTCACTTGGCGAAAATTGTGGCAAGTTTGGCGGTTGAAATCCGACATATAAATTTGGAGCTGTGACATATGTTTTTTGAGTGATCGGTGGACAAGGATCGAATGGGCTTGTATATGGATAATACGTTTTTCGGGTGGTAAACATGAATGTGCCTCCTTTTCATAAACATCATTCATATATATGAAAACATGACATGTCTGTATACACTGTGTCATTTTATTTTTTTATTCATATGTTTATGTTGAGAAAAGGAGGGAGGCATATGTGGCTTTTTTTGATCATCGGTTTGATTTGTGGTTATTTCATGATTGCTTGGACGCCAACGGTGGAGCCATTTGAACTTGAATTGCTTTTGACTGATATGATTTTTGATCCAATGAAAACATTTTTTGCGCTTGTTAGTTTTTTGATCGGTTTTATCGCCAATGCTGTTTTAATTCGCACAGCCATTTGGCATACGTTACGGGCATGGCGAAAGGAGACGATGAATCGAAAAGAATGTTTTCTTTCGTACAGTGTTTTCGTAACGTTTATAATATTAGCAACCATTGATGTGGAAAAAACGGTGATTTTTTTTCTCTTTTCTTTCGTATATGGTATGATGTCAATGAGTGTATACAAAGAGAGGGAAAATTGAAATGATGTATGTTGTCATAGCGTTCGTTAGCTTCATCATCTACATGTGGATCGAAGCGCATCGCAATCGGGTCATTGTTCAGTCATTATCGTTTCCGACATTTCCAAAAAGCTTTTCTCGGTTTCGTATTTTCTTTATTTCAGATATTCATCGGCGGCGTTTATCCGAAACGTTCATTCGTTCGTTGAAAGGAAAAGTTGATCTTGTCGTCATCGGCGGAGATTTAATAGAAAAAGGAGTGCCGTTCTCACGTGTCAAACAAAACGTCGAATTGTTAAAGCAGCTCGGCCCTGTCTATTTTGTTTGGGGAAATAATGATTATGAAGTAGATTACCATGAATTAGATGCCTTATTGCTTGAAAGTGGTGTGAAAATATTAGATAATACCGCGGTCATATTTGAAAGTGAACAAGGTGATCGCATCGTTTTGCTTGGTGTGGACGATATGAATAAAAGGCGAGATCGGCTTGATTTGGCGTTAAGTGATGCAGGCGATGCGACGTTTCGCATCGTTGTTAGCCATGATCCGCGCATCATGCAAAAAATAAAGCCAGAACATAACATTTCTCTCGTTTTAAGCGGACATACGCACGGTGGGCAAATTCGTTTTGGTCCATTTGGCTTATATGAAAAAGGGCGTTTACAAAACGTGAATGGGACGATGCTACTTGTTAGCAACGGATATGGAACAACGACGCTTCCGCTTCGTTTAGGTGCGCGTGCGGAGACACATCTGATCGAATTAGAACATAAAAGTTAAGCAAAACTTATACAAATTTTACACACCTCCCTCATGTTCGCTATAATGTTGACAGAATGATGCGAAAGATGGAGGATTTTATATGTCAACGCAAGAAGGAAAATATAATGTCAAAGCCGTATCAAACATGTTAGGGATTCAGCCTGGGACATTGCGAGCATGGGAGCGTCGCTATCAAATCATCGCTCCACCGCGTAACGAAGCTGGGCATCGGCTATATACGGAGGAACAAGTCCAAATATTAAAATGGCTTGTTGATAAAGTGAATCAAGGTTTTACGATTAGTCAAGCCGTCTCTCTTTTAGAACAACAACCTTCAGAAGTGCGCGTGCAAGCAGAAGATCATGTGACAGGGCTTCGCGAACGTTTGTTGCAAGCACTTTTATCGTTTGAAGAGTGGACAGCGCATGAATTGCTAAATGAGGCGTTTAGCTTATATACGGTTGAAAAAGTGGCACTCGATATATTAGGTCCGCTTCTTGTACGAATTGGGGACTTATGGGAAAACGGAAAAATTACGAGTGCACATGAACATTTCGCCTCTGCTTTTTTACGTTCAAGAATTGGAATGGCGTTTTCGATGTTACCGGTAAACCGCTTGCTGCCGAAGACGATTTCTGTCTGTGGACCGAACGAATGGCATGAACTTGGACTGCTCATTTTCACCTTATATTTGCGTAGAAGAGGGTACGAAACGATTTATTTAGGGGCAAGTATTGACCAACATGATTTACCTATTGTCATTGATGAAGTGAAGCCATCTTATATATTCTTATCGTGTACGTTACAACAAAACGTACAGGCGACGCTACAACTTGTCGATCAATTGAAACAAACGTATCCATCCATTCGTATTGGAGTAGGTGGACGGGCATTTGACGAAGTGGATGAACAAATGAAAAAAACGTACGGTGCTCATTTTCTCGGACAATCAAAAGAACAATGGGATGAATGGCTAAAATCGAATGAAAAATACTTGTCTAAAAGGGAGAAAACGATGTAAACTCATTAGTAATATGACGAACGTTTTTATTCGTTCGTCATATGCTAACAGTAAAGTCTGTGTAGGTAAGGAGGGATGTTTATGCGGCTTGAACGCTTAAACTACAATAAAATTAAAATATTCCTCACATTTGACGATTTAGTCGAGCGCGGTTTAACGAAAGAAGATTTATGGAAAGATACGTTCAAAGTGCATGAGCTATTTCGTGATATGATTGAGGAAGCAAGTGAAGAGCTCGGCTTTGAAATTAACGGGTCGGTCGCTGTGGAAGTGTACTCTTTACCGGCACAGGGGATGGTTGTCATCGTAACGAGCGAAGGTGAGATGACAGATGAGGAAGATGAGTTTAGCGATGATTATATTGAAATGCAAGTCACGCTAGATGAAAGCGATGATATATTTTTCGAATTTCAAACGTTTGAAGATGTCATTCAATTAGCGACGCGTCTCTATTCGCTCGGTTGCCATGGTGGCTCGCTTTACAGTTATGAAGGACGCTTTTATTTACATTTTGCTGAATCTGTCATTCAAACAGATAACTTTGTTGCCATTTTGGCTGAATATGGTAGTCCGTCCACATTAACGATTTATCGTGTCGAAGAGTACGGGAAAAAATTGATCGCAAATGAAGCGATCGCCCACATATATCAATACTTCGTGAAAAAATAACCTTCGCTTACACGCGAAGGTTATTTTTAAAATGGATAAGGTGGCTCGCTTTCTTTTGACCATGCGCGGATGAAGTATTCGCGATTTTGAAACTTATGAAACGAATCATGATGAACAGTTGGAAATACACGTTCGACGGATAAATGTTGCGTACGGTGCACAAGCAACGCTTGCCGCACTTTTTTTGCCTCTTCATCTGTAAACGTGAAGACGATATCAATGTTTTCAATCGGATCACCGTAGCGATCCGGACGACCGACGACAGTCACGTAATAGAGCTGTTCTACGATATGATCCATTGCTTTGACCGCTTGATACGTTGCCCGTTGAATCGCTTGATGGTCTCGATGACCGGAAATGCCGTGTGGCGGAAACGTAACGACAACGGACGGTTTATACTGTTCAATGATATGACAAATCGAATCGACAAGTTGTTCTTCATATTCAGGCAGCTTTCCATCTGGATATGTACCAGTAATGACATGATCGACACCTAAAATAGCTGTCGCCTCTTCTAATTCTTTTTTACGTACGTGAGGCAATTCTTCTTTTGTACAAACCGGTGGATTCCCACATTTTCCTGCATCGCCAAGCGTCGCGCTATATACAATGGTTTCTACATCTTCACGTTTCGCTAATGAAGCAAGCAACCCTCCAACAGTAAACG
Source organism: Anoxybacillus sp. MB8 (assembly GCF_011006755.1). NCBI lineage: Bacteria > Bacillati > Bacillota > Bacilli > Caryophanales > Anoxybacillaceae > Anoxybacillus > Anoxybacillus sp. MB8. The sequence continues at coordinate 481 of NZ_RXXX01000001.1, read as the reverse complement.
TTTCGTCATCCGGATGTGCAAAGCAAAATAAAATTCGTTTTTTCATTTTTTCGCCCCTTTCTATCGGTACGTTCATTAGGTTATCAATTTTATTAAAATCATAGAATAATGATAAAGATTTTAATAAAATTGTTTATCCGTCCACGTCGTTTAAGCGACATGTACTCGGATGGGGTGTAACCCCACACCCGCTATCCCATTGGCGAACGCCTTTGGGAATACTTTTCTCATAATGTTGTATGCCCCATTGACATCTGCGTGGATAAGCGTTCCATTTTTAGATTGAAACAGCCCACGCTTGATTCGCTTTCCTTTGTATTGTTTTTGTTTCTTCATTTCTTCCATGTCTAAAAAACTGCATTTGGATGTATAGCTTTCTTCTGTCACGATGACGCGAATGCCATGCTGTTTTGCTTTGTACTGCAACTGATGAAGAAACGTTTGATACGGAATGTGAACGAACGCTTGATTTGTGCGCTTT